>JBIPNA010000076.1:0-11960 GCA_044375665.1 Catalimonadaceae bacterium | reverse complement strand
GCCAAAAATGAACCGGTTCTTAGGGTTTCGATAGTTAAAGAAGTTGTATTCCATAAGCCCCGAAAACTCGTTGACATATGTGGAAAAAGAATTCGGTTGAATTTTGGAAATGTAAATATTGGGGGACAAAGCTCCATTTCCAACAAGAGAGCCAAACATAAAATTGATTCTTCCAACCACAGCCATACTAAAATTATACCGGGCAAAAAGCTGAAATCCTGGTCTGGAAAGAATCGGATTTAAATGAGGATTCAAATCCCCCTTATAATTGACAATTCCAATACCACCGCCAAACTCATACCTCTGCGCAAAAGCTGAAGGCATAGCAAAAGTGATAAAAAAAACGAGGGCCATTGGCCCCCGGAAAAGTGAAATTTTCATCCTGTCCATAACGATAGGAGGATCGGAATATTAACGGAATTTTGGTGGCTTTTGCTTGATCTCCAAAATGTAGGCCAGGTGTACTGCTGTGGCAATCCAGTAATCCCTTCTTTTATTCCCACGTGGAGCAGCACCATTTTCATTTCCAATAATCCTGCGAAATACCTGATCAGGTTGGTTCTGATCTGGCGTAAAGTTCTCCACATTGGATAGAGATGTGTTTTTCCAACGACGAAAAACAGCCAGACGAGATTCTCCACCCCGGGAAGATGTATTTTCAGCTGACCGGTTGGAAAGTTTTACACCCAAAGTATTTCCCGACTCAAGCATGGACCTGTATACAGTATCGGCAGGATATTTACCACTAACATCATCCAGGTAATCGGTAAAAACAAATCGATAGCAAAACTCAAGGCTCAAGTCCCACTTATCTTCAAGGCGGTAACGTACTCCAACTCCCAGGGGAATACCCACTTGCCAAAGCGAATAGGGTCTGGGGGTTCCGGGAATACCGGTATACTGTCCTTCTGTACCCAAGGGGCGTAAATTAACCCATTTACTGGTTTGTCCTTGTTCAATCGGAGTCTTGGTTTTAGGATTATGCCTGAAGAAGGAAAAACCAAAAATTCCGTAAGGATTAATAAAGTTACGTCTGAGGAAGCCTCTGTCTGTTGGAAAGAGTTCAAAAATCCCAACACCAGCTACTTCGAAAATATCGTTTCTGAAGTGAAGATTTCTGATAAATCTACCCTTTTCGTCCCCGTTGGGGTTGTCAAGATTGGAAACCGAGAAATCATCTCCCATGATTCGCATATGCGTCAAACTTGCCCTTACAGTAATGTGGGGATGAATGCGATGCAGGTAAAACATAGATGAATAGGTCCGTGTGTAATTAATGTCAGAACTTCCACGCCTGGACCGCGGGGCCAGATCTCCAAAATAATTGGAGGCTCCCATGCCAATTCCAAAAGAGATGTACTTTTTGGACTTACTGAAGTCAGTCCGAACCGTAAATCGGGAGATTTGTTTGTTTCTGGTTTTCAGGGCAGCTTTTCTGGCTTTCCGACCAACTTGACTATGGCCAGGAACGACCGCAAACAGGGTTAGAAGGAAGGTTAAAAAGAAACCAGTTCGTAAAAATATTCGCAACATAGGGATCTCAGTTTTCGATGTGCAATCCAAACACAATCCTGGCAAATCTATGGTTTAATTTCCTTAATGAAAAACACTGTAAGATTTTGCTTGTATTAATTCCTCAAATCCTTCCCCCAAAACAATTTTTCCCTTAAAACCTTGGAAAAACTGTCACCGGGGAACTCAAGAAATAAAGCGGACTGTTTACTTTTCTGAATACGAAAAGTCTGGTTAATTGTAACCGATTTGGATCTGGAATCCATGGAAAGCATAATTTTATGCTGACGACCGCGGGGTTTCAGTTTGATCGTGGCATTGTCAGGCAGAACTATAGGGCGCATTGACAAATTATGTGGACTTACGGGGGTAAGTATGATTCCCTGACTTTCGGGCCATAAAATGGGTCCGCCGCAGCTCAGCGAATAACCTGTAGAGCCTGTAGGCGTTGAAACAATGAGTCCGTCGCCCCAATAATCATTTAAAAACTCATCATTGAGCAAGGTCTGAATGGTGATCATTGAGGCAGTATCCCGTTTGGTAATTGAAATTTCATTCAAAGCAAAATTGAATCTCCCGAAAGGATTTTCCTCATCCAGATTAAGCTCCAGTAAAGATCTTGAAGTAACTTTTGTATGTCCGTTCAGCCAGGCAGAAGAAACTTTCGAAAGCTCGGATACGCCCACATTTGGCAAGAAACCCATCCGACCAAAATTGACACTCAACATTGGAATCCGGTTTGGAACACCCATTAAAAGCGTGTCCAAAAGGGTCCCATCGCCACCCAGACTTAACAACAATCCAAAACCTGAAAGATCTTCAGTTGTGGAAAATTCCTGATATGGGAACGAAAAAGGACGAATCTTCTCGTATGGCTTTAAAAGACTTTCTGATAGTGCAATTTCAATTCCGGCGTCGAGAAAGACCTTGGTTAATTCCTGTAAAACAGGGGCCGGAATTTTGTGGTAACCCAAGGCATGAAAACCAACCATTCCTGACATTGGAAATTAAATACCCAGGTATTTCATCAACTGATCGAGCCTTTCCTGATCCAAAGAAGTTGTTGCTCCTTTGTGAAACACTTCCACAACCTGATATTCAAATCGCTCCAAAGTCGCCACCACTCTCGATACATCCGCAATGTTCAATTTGATGTGGACCAATAAATTCATGTGCGAGTAGGGATCAGATTCCAAAATAACGGATAGGATTTTTGCCTGATTAGACTCTACCAATCTGCTAATTTCAGCCAGAGAATAACTATGCTGGGCCATAGAAAGGACCACAATTCCACCCTCAGTAGAAAAGGAATATGCATCTGCGAACCACTCCAGAACTGATTCAAGGCGAAGAATTCCTTCAAACAGGGCCTCTTCTCCGAAAACGGGTAATACGGGAAGACCTGCCTTTCGAAAAAAGGGAAGCACTTCAAAAATATGCTGATTTTTTAAAGCTGAAACTTCGGTCTTTTCAAGGGTACATTCGCCTACTTTGGAATGAATTTCCCGTTCAATTTCCAGATCAAACAGCGGAAGAAACCCGAGAAATTGTTTGTCCTGAAGCACTGGGGCATGTTGCAGGCCATCTGGAAATTCTTCAGGAAAAACATCCTCCAGATCGGTATCAGGACTTAATGTCTGGACAGAAGAAAGTACAACATCAGATACCCTCATGCCTTTCAGTTTCTCTTTAAGAATTGAAGTAATAATTGGTTAAACTCCTCAGGTCTCTCCATCATTGGAGCATGACAACACTTGTCGACAAAGTAAAGTTCACTTTTTTCAATCAGCCGATTGAACTCATGGGCTACGTGAGGAGGAGTAATGGTATCATTTAGTCCCCAGATCAACAAAGTCGGTACTTTAATTTTATGTAGATCATTAGCCAGATTATGTCTTTGGGCAGACTTTGCAATGGCAACAATTGACATACATTTTGAAACGCTTTTCGTGATATCAAACACTTCCTGAATCAAAGATTCTGAAGCTGTTTCGGGATCATAAAAGGTATATCCGACCCTTTCCTTTATGTAATCATAACTGCCCCTTTTTGGAAAGGAGCCGCCCATGGAATTTTCAAACAGGCCTGAACTGCCTGTTAAAATTAAGGTTTTAACCAATTCCGGATGGGTCACCGTAAAAACCAATGCAATATGCCCACCCAGGGAGTTTCCCATCAAATGGAATTGCTTGAGGTCTAAAGCCTTGACAAACCCTTCTACATATTTTCTCAGGCCATCAATAGAGGCCGATAGCAGCGGCATTGAGTATATGGGCAATACCGGCACCAAAACTCTATGGGTAGCCTGCAGCGCAGAAATGGTTGGTTCCCAATTACTGAGGGCTCCAAACAAACCATGAAGCATGACTATTGTCTCTCCTTTTCCCTCATCCAAAAAATTAAAATCACCCTGAGTCCGGACTGTGTAATTCACCTTTTTCTTATTCGTTTTGCTTTGGGGCCCAATAACGCCAATTATAAGATTATCTTATCAAAAAAGTACAGGCCGGAAATTCAGCACATTTTGAGCCAGTTTTGAAAAAAGCAGAGGCCAGATTGACTCAGGTATGCTTCCGGATGAAATTGCAAGCCGAAGGCGGGCCGAAACTGGTGGGCAATGCCCATAATCTCGCCTGAATCCGCCTGAAGCAGGACCTGAAAAGGAGGGATGACTTCCTTCACCTGAAGGGAATGGTAACGAACTACATCCAGACCATTCCGGATATTTTCCAGGATTGGGTTGGGGGATTGAAAAAAAACCCGGGATATTTTTCCATGCATTGGTTTACCTTGAATAATCTCAAGGCCATAAGTTGCAGCCATAGCCTGGAACCCCAGACAAATTCCAAGAACCGGCTTTTGCTCAATTGCGATTCTCGTCAATTCAAGCAGCCCTGGCATACGAACCGGATTTCCTGGTCCGGGAGAAATTACCACTCCATCAGATTGTTGAATGTCTGAAAGAGTAACCCTGTTCCTATCTAAAACACGAACATTTGCCCCACATTGTTTCAGATAGTCGCAGATAGTGAAAGTGAAGGAGTCGTAATTGTCAATAAGAAGAATGGACTTCTGGTTCATATTGAAGCCAACGGGAAAAATAAGGTGGGCTTAAAGAAAGCGAGAATCAGAAAGAGACCCACCAGGAACATCCAAAATAAAGATGCTGAGGAATTTCTGAAAGTATGGTCCTCCCATTTCCCTGGTTTAAACAGGAACTCATAAGGAAAACGGAATAAATAGGCCATGGATAAAAGGGTACTCAGGACACCGAGCCCGAAAAGAAGATAAACAAATACATGCGGCAATAAATTTATGCCACCTAGAATTCCCGAAAAAACGAGAAGCTTGCCTGTAAAACCTATGGTTGGCGGCATCCCTGCAAGGGCGATGATCTGGATCAGGAATAAAATACAAGGGAGGGGATGGTTTTTAAAAGCGCCCGACAGATCTGATACTACCAGGTCATCTCTTAAGTGATTTTCAAAATATTGAACGGTGGAAAATGCGCCCTGGACTGCGACAGCATACCCGACAGCGAGGACCACCAAATGAAGATCTGCACCTGAAACCATTCTGGAAAATACAGCAGGGATCAGGAGCAACCCAGATTGACCAATGGCCGAAAATGCCAGCAATGACTTTACTTTTAGGGTCCCCAGAGCAGCAAGATTTCCAAGGAGGATGCTTGCTCCTGCCAACAGAATCAAGGGGATTGTCAAATTGGCTTCCACTTCGGCCACCAATTGCAACATGGCAAATGCTGCTGCAACTTTAGGAGCTGCTGCCAGATATCCTGAAACTGGTGTTGGCGCTTCTTCAAAAACTCCAGGCACCCAAAAATGGAATGGAAAGGCCCCAAGTTTAAAAAGGAGGAAGGCCATAAAAAAGATGGCCCCAGCCACAGGAAAAAAGGCTATACTCTCAAAAAAACCTCCGTTGGTATCCATTATGGTGCCCTGAAAGCCCAAAATCCAGGTCATTCCGAAAATACCTACAGCAGTTGCAAGAGCCCCTGTTGCAAAATATTTTAACAGGGCCTCCGAACCATTTTTGTCAGAATTCATAGGCTTTGCCAAACCGTAAGCAGCGAATGAAAAACCTTCTGCAAAAATGATCATCATCCAGGGTTCGGACGCCTGAACCAACAGGGATAGCGAAAGCTGGGCAGCCAGAAAGAATAGAAGTATTTCTGGTCTGGCGGGTTCATTTCGCCCGTTTCTCCACTCCAGATATCCAAAGAATGCAACAGAAGTACTTATCCCAAAGAATCTTTTCAGGTATACTGTCCAGGTTTCAAAAGACAATCCGTGGTAATGGCCCTCAAAAGGTGTAAAACCTGCAAGAAAAAAAGATGCGGCAATGGAAAACAATCCAATCCAAATGCCGATTCCGAATGAACTATTCGGGGATAAAAACATCCATCCTGCCAGGACAATGATGCCTGCCAGCAATGCAAATTCTGAGGCCAGGCCCGAATCCTGCAGGAATAATTTTATCCTTACCAGATCCATACCTGGTCCTGGGCTATTTCCGGTTTATGACCGAAGTAAAATACTCAAGGGTTTTCCTTAAGCCTTCAGCACGATTTATTTTGGGTTCCCAACCCAATATCTCTTTTGCCCGGGTAATATCAGGTTGTCTTTGCTTAGGGTCGTCTTTTGGTAAGGGTTTGTAAATAACCCTGGAACGGGTACCTGTTAATGCGATAATCTCCTCTGCAAACTGATTGATGGTAATCTCTGCTGGATTTCCAATGTTCACAGGTTGGGCATAATCACTCAGAAGCAACCGGTAAATTCCGTCTACCAGATCAGAGACATAACAAAACGATCTGGTTTGGCTTCCATCACCGAAAGCGGTCAGATCTTCGCCCCTTAGCGCCTGTCCAATAAATGCAGGCAACACACGCCCGTCATCAAGTCTCATCCTGGGCCCATATGTATTGAAAATCCGGACAATCCGGGTCTCAAGTCCATGGAAAGTATGGTAAGCCATCGTTATGGCTTCCTGAAAACGCTTAGCTTCATCGTAAACTCCCCTCGGGCCAATTGGATTTACATTTCCCCAATAATCTTCATTTTGGGGGTGAACCAACGGGTCGCCATATACTTCAGATGTGGAGGCAATGAGAAACCTTGCTTTCTTGGATTTAGCCAAACCGAGGAGGTTATGGGTTCCCAGAGAGCCGACTTTCAGCGTTTGAATGGGTAGTTTTAGATAATCAATAGGAGATGCCGGTGAAGCAAAATGAAGAATGTAATCCAGATCTCCGGGAACATGGACAAACTTGGAAACATCGTGGTGGTAAAACTCGAACTCCTTTCTGGAAAAAAGGTGTTCGATATTGGCCAGGTTTCCTGTAATAAGATTATCCATAGCAATGACATGGCACCCTTCTGCCAGAAACCGGTCACAAAGGTGGGAACCAAGGAATCCGGCTCCGCCGGTAATAAGGACACGTTTCATGGACATTAAAGATTGGATGAAAGCACAGTTTGGCGACCGATGGAATAATAATCATAACCCAGTTCCGCCATTTGATCCGGCTCAAAGACATTTCTTCCATCGAAAATGACTTTGTTTTTCATAGCTAATCCTATTTTTTCGAATTCAGGAGTTCTGAATTCAGGCCATTCGGTCACAACAAGCAAGGCATCAGCATCCTGGACGGTATGGTATAGATCTGTTCCAAATTCGATCTGATCTCCGAGAATCTTCTGGACATTCTCCTGAGCTTCAGGATCATAGGCCCTTATCCGAACGCCTTCAGCCAATAGAGCCCTGATGTTTTCAAGGGCAGGAGCTTCGCGGATATCATCCGTATAAGGTTTGAAAGCAAGGCCCCAGATGGCAATGGTTTTTCCAGAAAGATTACCTCCAAAATGTGCTTTGATGGCAGGGATAAGCTTTGTTTTTTGTTGATGGTTGACCGCCATTACCGATTTTAGGATCCGGAAGTCATAGTCGTGGTCAGAGGAAGTTTTTGCCAAAGCCTGAACATCTTTGGGGAAGCAACTTCCGCCATAGCCGATACCGGCAAAAAGAAATCTTTTTCCTATACGGCTGTCGGAACCTATCCCACGGCGCACTTCATCTACATTCGCTCCAACTCTTTCACAAAGATTTGCGATTTCATTCATGAAGGTAATTTTGGTAGCCAGAAATGCATTTGCAGCATATTTGGTTAATTCGGCTGAACGCTCATCCATGAACATCACCGGATTGCCCTGACGCACGAGTGGCGCATACAACCGTTCCATGATGCGCTTTGCCTTCTCGGAGCGGGTTCCTATAACCACCCGATCAGGTTTCATAAAATCCTCTACGGCTACTCCTTCCCGAAGAAATTCGGGATTGGAGACCACATCAAACTCAACCTTTGCACCTTCTGCAATGCGGGCACTTACCAATTCAGCTGTTCCGACGGGTACTGTTGATTTATCGATAATGACCGTGTATTGGTGCAAAAGGGGCCCAAGATCACGGGCGACTCCAAGGATGTAACTCAAATCGGCCGAACCGTCCTCTCCCGGAGGGGTAGGAAGGGCAAGAAAAATAATGCTTGCATCCTGGATGCCCTCTTCCAGGTTGGTTGTAAAGCGTAGCCTTCCCTGAGCGATGTTCCTGTCGAACAAAACATCAAGGCCAGGCTCATATATTGGAATGATGCCATTTCTTAGACTGGCAACCTTTTCTTCATTTATGTCAATACAGGTAACTGAGTTACCTGTTTCAGCGAAACAGGTTCCGGTTACCAAACCAACATATCCTGTGCCTACTACAGCTATTTTCATGGAAAGAGGAGAATTCGTTTTCTAATTCAGGCCCAAAAAAAGGAAGGGCGTTGACCGCATCAAAATATTATTGGAAAATGATTCCGGATTCCTTGAGAATATATGTTCTTTGAACCAGTCAAAATGAGGACCATTCTGCGCTTGTTGCCTTTCTTTTTTTTGTTGATTTCCAGCCAAAAGGGAATTGCAAAAGATACCTTTAAGTTGGTTTCCCCGAAAAGCGATACCGGATCCCAACATCCAATCCGGGTACTCATGTTCAGTGGATTTGCATCACCGGTTTTACCAATGGGTAATCTTGCCAATGACTATGGAATGTTTGGGGAAGTAGGCCTTGGCATACAGTATATGACAAAGAGCAAATTGATTTTCGGCATTGAGGGAGCATATCTATTTGGGAATGGAGTTAAAAAAGATCCTGTTCCCTATCTCCGATCCGGTGATGGCACTGTAACTGGCACCGATGGATCGGATGCTGTATTCAAAGTCTTTCAGAGAGGGGTTAATTTCCCCTCTTTAAGGGCCGGAAAAGTCTGGGGATTGCCTTACTTAAAAAAACGGAGGAATGAAGGTGGGTTTTCTTTCCAGTTGTCCACTGGTTGGTTCCGGCATTGGACTTACATTCAGGATCAAAGTAAAAAAACACCACAGTTTTCTGAAGAATATAAAAAAGGTTACGACAGATTGGCCAGCGGACCGACCCTTGGGGGATGGCTTGGCTTTTTAAGCCTGCCTGATGGAGGTAAGTTGAACTTTCAGGCAGAACTTGGTTACACCCACGCATTCACAAAAACCAACCGATTTGATTTTTCGACACAGGAGGCGGCTGGAAAAAAACGAAGCGACGGGTTGCTTCAAATACGCTTCCGAATTTGTTTTTCTGTAAAATCAAGGGCTGAAAACACTGTTTATTATTACTGATTATGCAATCCCAATCATTATCAAATTTCAATCCATGGCACCATGTCCATTTTGGAGACGAGGCTCCGGAAGTTGTCAACGCCATTATTGAAATCCCATCCGGGTCCAAAGGAAAGTTTGAGCTGGATAAAGCGACAGGTCTGCTCAAGCTGGACCGGGTTTTGTTCTCGGCAGTTCACTATCCTGCTAATTATGGTTTTATCCCCCGGACGTATTGTGAAGACAAAGATCCTTTGGACATTATGGTTATTACCTCGATTGAATTGCCTCATCTGTGTCAGGTAGATGCAAAGGTGGTTGGGGTTATGCGCATGGTAGACCAGGGGGAGGCGGACGACAAGATTATTGCAGTTGCTGCCAACGACATGTCGGTCAACCACATAGACAACATTAATGAGCTGCCTTCTCACACAATTAATCAGATGCAAAGGTTTTTTGAAGACTACAAAAAGCTGGAGCACAAAGAGGTTGTGGTTGAAAATTTCCTTCCCAAAGGAGAAGCCTTCCGGATCATCCGTGAAAGCATCCAAATGTACAAAGACCAATTCCTTTGGTAGACCTTATAAAACCAGTTTGATCTGGTAAAGGAAAAGGTCTTCCACCGGCTCGAGGTTGCCTGTTCCGATATCAAATGGCAATGGTTCCCAATCGGTTCCTGCAGAAATCCGGTAGTCTTTCCCATTACAACGAACAGGCACGTCGGACTTAAACCCAGGTAAAACCCGGGCCCATTTCACCATACAGTTCGTTTTGCCATCAGGAAGCAGGATTTTCTTGTACTCCAATCTGGGGATATCCGTTTGGGAAAGGTAACTTAGAAAAAATGGTCCTGCATTCCGGCCTGTCAACTGAGACAGTAAATGAATAAAGGAGTCTGATGAAATTGGCTTGAGGCCAATCCGGTTCCCAATATCTTTTAGTATACCGAACCACAGGGAATCGTTTCCCAGAGCATACCGGAAACTATGCAACATCCATGCTCCTTTATAATACATGTCTGAATCTTTCCATCCGTTGAAATAAACATCCCTTTTTCCCAGCACAGGAGATTTCGACTTAATCTTTTTCTTTTGGCCTAAAAGGTAGTTCAAGGCTTGTTTCTGGCTTTGGGTTTTCTCGAGAAACAAAGACTCTGAGTAAGTACAAAAAGACTCATGGATCCACATGTCTGCATGATCATCGGCTGAAGTCCGGTTACCCCACCACTCGTGGCCCGTTTCATGCATCAGGATGAAGTCAAACCCGAAAGCGTTGTTTTTAAACTGATCTCCATAAGCGATACAAGATTGGTGTTCCATTCCGAGAAAAGGAGTCTGAACCACCTTGTATCCGTCCCTGGAAAACGGGTAAGGCCCGAAAATCTGAGAAAGTGTGCGCAAAATGAGACGAGATTGGAGCCACTGGTTTCGGGCTTTTTCAAAATCAGAATTCAAACAGAAAAAGGACATTTTCAAAGGATCTGCCAAACCAGGAACGGAAAGGGTATCTTCCCAGGAACGGAAGGCCCCGGCGTTGAAACTTATGTTGTAATGATTAACGGGCGACCTGACAGCATAATGAAACCTCCATGTAGAATCGGTTGGAGATTCCTTTTTGATCAATTGCCCATTGCCGACAGCCATCAGACCCCTGGGGACTTCATATTCCATGTAAACTGAATCAGGTTCATCGAAAGGATGGTCTTTAGAAGGCATCCAAAGCGAAGCTCCTTCTCCCTCACAAGCCAGACCAATCCAGGGAAAGCCCTCTTTGTCTTTTTCCCAAACGAACCCACCTTCCCAAGGCGCATTCGATGCTGCATGCGGGTGGCCTTTGTAGAAAATCTGAATGAAAAAATTGAGTTCCGGCTCAATGAAAAATGGCAATTGAACCTTGACCGAACTTCCTGTTCTGGAATATTTTGCAAGGCCAAAAGAGGTTTGGATGCTGTCGATTTCAAAAACCGGATCCAGATCAGCCTGCAGACTTTTGGAATGTGAAATCCCCCGGCAAGTCCAACGGTTGTTTCCAGAAATGTATCTGGTCTGAGGATCAACGCGAATCTGAAGATGATAATGGAGCAAATCGAAACAGGCCCTTTGCTCATGGTAGGCTCCCCTAATGGTATCCAGCCTGGAAAAATTTTGTGCCGAAAGGGCATGAGAAAAAAGTAGAAATAACAGAATACTGATTTTCATACGGTAGGCGAATGCCTTTTGTTAATTTGCGGCCCTTTTTGGGATTTGGGGGATAAGATGTCTTAAAACCACCGGACGAAAAGAATCAATTCTGATGAAAATATCACACAACTGGCTTCAAAACCTGATTCACTTACCTGAAACGCCCCAGGTAATTTCTACAATTCTTACTGGCCTTGGCCTGGAGGTTGAGGGGATCGATGAAATTGAAAAAATCAAAGGAAATCTGGCCGGATGCGTAATCGGTGAAGTTTTGACATGCGAAAAACACCCTGACGCGGACAAACTAAAGCTCACCACAGTCGAAATTGGTGGACCAGAACCGCTTTCCATTGTTTGTGGGGCACCAAATGTGGCCGTGGGCCAAAAAGTAATTGTTGCCACAGTGGGCACTACCCTATACCCTATTAAAGGCGAACCATTTACCATTAAAAAGTCAAAAATCAGGGGAGCTCTTTCTGAAGGAATGCTTTGCGCCGAGGACGAAATGGGCCTTGGAAAAAGCCATGATGGCATTTTGGTCATGGATACTCCACTGCCTAATGGAACTGCA
>JBIPNA010000413.1:0-3149 GCA_044375665.1 Catalimonadaceae bacterium | reverse complement strand
CTGCAAAAGGAACCGGAGAAACGGAACCCATGCCCCCTGTATTGGGGCCCTGGTCTCCATCAAAAATACGTTTGTAGTCCTTGGCTTCCGGAAGGAGCTGGTAATTTTTTCCGTCACAAAGGGCAAAAACAGAAACTTCAATTCCATCGAGGAAAGCCTCCACCAGAATAGACGCGTTATCTGACCCAAAAACCCTGTCTTTCAATATACTGGCCGCAAAATCGAGGGCCTCCTCCGTTTTGGTACAAACTGCTACACCTTTCCCGGCAGCCAGTCCATCCGCTTTGATGACAACCGGAAGCGGATGTTGGGAAATGTACATGGCAGCAGCTTCCCACTGGTCTGCCCGGAAAGTCCGTGCCGGGGCGGTTGGGATCCCGGCTTCCTGCATAATGGCTTTGGAAAAGTCTTTGCTTCCTTCGAGAGCAGCACATGCCTGATTGGGCCCGATTATGTGGAGATGCTGAAGATCAGATCGGGCTTCCAGGAAATCAACCAAACCATCCACCAGGTATTGTTCCGGGCCAATGACCACCATACCGATTTGAAGGTCTGAAATGGACCTGGCGAGTGATTCAAAATCAGCAACAGGGAAATGGGGAAAAATGGTTTGGGTGCCACCGTTTCCGGGGCTTAGGTAAACCGTTTCTGCCAGGGGACTTTGCGCCAGTTTTACGGCAAGGGCATGTTCCCGGGCGCCGGATCCCAAAACTAAAAGGTTCATCAGCTTCTGGATTTAACGGTTAGAACTATAATTCGGTGCTTCCCGCATAATGACCACATCGTGGGGATGACTTTCGCGTACCCCGGCTGAGGTTATTTTGACAAATCGTGCCTTTTGAAGGTCTTCCAGGGTAGCCGTTCCGCAATAACCCATCCCTGCTTTCAATCCGCCCACCAATTGAAAAATGACTTCGGTAACCTTGCCCTTAAAAGGCACACGGCCAACAATTCCTTCAGGAACCAACTTTTTGGCATCCTCTTCTCCAGCTTGAAAATAGCGGTCTTTCGAACCGGTTTCCATGGCCTCGAGGGAACCCATACCCCGGTACGTTTTGAACTTCCGGCCTTCAGCTATCACCATTTCCCCCGGAGCTTCTTCGGTTCCAGCGAACATCGATCCGATCATAACTGAGTGGGCGCCTGCTGCCAAAGCTTTGGTAATATCTCCTGAAAAACGAATGCCTCCATCCGCGATCACAGGAACCCCGAATGGCCTGGCTCCTTCGGCAGCTTCCATGACTGCAGAAAGTTGTGGTACACCAATCCCTGCAATCACCCTTGTGGTACAAATAGATCCAGGTCCGACACCAACTTTTATTCCATCGGCCCCCGCCTTGCAAAGGGCCTCAGCTGCTTCCCGGGTAGCAATGTTTCCGGCTACTACCTGGAGTGCAGGCCAGGTGGTCTTGATGAGACGGACGGCTTCCAATACACCTTTTGAATGTCCATGTGCCGTGTCCACCCCAATTACATCAACGCCAGCTTTGTGTAATGCTTCGATACGCTGCATGAAATCATGGGTTACCCCCACCGCAGCTCCAACCCGAAGCCTCCCGAGATCGTCTTTGCAGGCATTGGGTCTGAATTTCCGTTTGATGATGTCCTTGAAAGTGATGAGTCCAACCAACCGGTATCCTGCATCAACGATAGGGAGCTTTTCAATTTTATATTCTTTCAACACCTGCTCGGCCTCATCCATAGAGATCCCTTCTCTGGCAGTGATGATGTTTTCTCGGGTCATGGTGAGCGTGACCAGCTTTTTCATGTCCTTTTCAAAGCGCATATCCCGGTTGGTAATGATGCCTTTCAGCACACCGGCCTCATCCACCACGGGAACTCCACCAATGCCCATGTCCACCATGATTCCATTAACATCACCCAAAGTTGCAGATTCGAGTACGGTAATGGGATCGATGATCATGCCGGATTCAGAGCGCTTCACTTTCCTGACCTGTTCGGCCTGCTGGTCGATGGTCATATTCTTGTGAATGAATCCGATTCCACCTTCCTGAGCAATGGCAATGGCCAACTCATACTCTGTTACCGTATCCATGGCCGAAGATACCAGAGGAATATTCAGACGAATGGTTTTGGTAAGCCAGGACTGAGTACTGGTGTCCCGGGGAAGAACCTCAGAATAACCAGGAAGGAGCAGGACGTCGTCGTAGGTGAGGGCTTCGAAGGCGAAGCGGTCGGAAATGGAACTCATGGCAAATGACAGGACTTGTGTTATTTGCCGGGCAATATTAGGCTAAAAAACCGGGATTGGGGGGAAATTGCTTTCCAGAAATTCCGGAAAAATGAATTAATGTTGATTCCGGCTGAATATTGAGCCCCAGATTCTGAGGGCGAGGGCCCGCCAAAGAACCAGCGGATCGATGGAGCCTGGCTCTTTGATGAAGCGCCTTCCTTGCATTTCAAACTGGTTTTCATCCATAAAATCTGGCATAAGAGGCAATTCCCTTGCCCAGGAACTTTCGAGGATTTTCCCCAACCATTGTGCATTAGGCGCAGCAAAACCTACCTTATCCCTGCGGTTGAGAATGTTCTCCGGTACAAAAGGAGCAGCAGCTTTCCTGAGCAGATACTTGGTTTGGCCATTCCGGATTTTGGCAGATCCCGGAATTGAAAACATGGCTTCTCCAAGCGGATGATAGTCGGCAAAAGGCATTCTTGATTCTACAGACCAGCGCATAGAATTCCGGTCTGCTGCTTTTACGAGAAAGGGCAAAGAACTGCTTGAATATTCCATTTCAAGTGCCTTGTTAACTGAATTATAAACAGTTCCCTTTACCCCGGAGGCTGCAAAAACTTCAGGCCGGAATATTTTGTATTCGGGCTTTCGGGCCAGTAAAAGGGTATGGGCCGCCCCTTTTGGGATCCTGTCGCGTATCAGGCTCCACAAGGTTGCAGGTCCGGTTTCCAAAATGCCTGAAGGGATTGAACCGTGCACCAGGGTTTCTATGATCCGGCTTTGATGATGCCTCGGATAACCAGCGAAAATTTCATCTGCGCCCTGGCCGTCGAGGGTAACCCGAACACCATTTTGTGCAACCAACCGGAAAACAGCATACTGGGAAAAGGCGTTCAACCCCGGAGGAGGTTCGTCAAGGGTATACATCAGGTCCTCTATGGACTGAAGGAAG
>JBIPNA010000075.1:0-12028 GCA_044375665.1 Catalimonadaceae bacterium | reverse complement strand
TCCCTTCAAAACTGTGCCGGGTTCGTAGGCCGAAAGGACCACCGCAGGATAAAACCCAGAGGAAATTCCAAGCAAGAAGGTAATTCCTAAAGCGCTGAGCAGAAAACGAGGCTCCAGAACAGCCATTGGTTCGAAAGGCACCTGGGACAACCGGGAAAAATATGGCATTCCCAATGCCACCAAAGCCAGGGCAAGACCCAGGGCAAGAAAACAAAGCACCATGGCTTCCCCAAGAAATTGCAACCGCAATTGCCAGGGTCCGGCACCTGCCACCTTTCGTACGCCCACTTCCCTGGCCCGTTCCATTGCCCGGGAGGTGCTTAAATTGAGGTAGGTACAGGCTGCAATGGCCAGAATCATCCCTCCTACCAGGGCCATCAATCCCAGGGCCCGGGCATTGCCGGCAGCAACAAAACTCGCGTAAGGCGAATATAAATGGACTTCTGCAAACGGTTCGTAGTGGAAAACCATACTGGTTCCGGGCGATGACTTCATTTCGGTCTGAAGAAAAGCTGTGGTTTTGGCTTCAAATTTTTCAGGCGAAGTCCCGGGTTGCAATGAGAGGTAAGTAGTATAATTCGCGTTCCACCAGGTATTTTCCTGTTCTGCCAAAGATTCAAAAGGCAACAAAATGTCAAACTGAATCTGGGAGGCCGAAGGGCAATCGGCTGCCACACCCGATACGGTGTAAGGGATTTGATCGGCACTTACCTGCAGCGTTTTCCCGATAGGATCCTGTGTGCCGAAATATTTCCGGGCTACAGTGGCGGTGAGCACAATATTGTGCGGCTGGTTTAAAACCATTTCCGGATGCCCCTTTTCGAGATGGAATCCCGGGAATACCTGAAAAAACTGAGGGTCTGTGAGGAGAACCCGACGTTCTATAAAAACAATGTCTCCGTTGCGGACAAGTTTTGAGTTCTGCATCAGGCGAACCCCGTTTTCAACTTCAGGGAACCGCCTTTTGAATTCGGGCAAAACCCGTGCAGAAGTCACATTTTCGCCATTGATTTCCCCCTTTTGAAACCCATATTCCATGGTGACCCGCACAAGTTGGTTCCGATTGGGGTGGAACATATCAAATTGAAGCTCATGGTCCAGATACAAGGCCAGGAACAAACAACATGTAAGGGCGGCTGAGAGCCCGGCCAGATGAATGGTGGATTCAAATGGATGCCGGCGTAATTGCCGCAAGCTGGAAAGAAGAATGGATCTCATTGCAAAAGCATTATTCGGTACGAAGACTCTTGACCGGATTGGCCTGGGCAGCCCGCAGGGTCTGGAAACTGACGGTTACCAGTGCAAGAACCATGGCTCCCAATCCCGAGATCCCAAAAATCCACCAGTGCATCGGGGTCCGGATTTCAAAGCTGGTAAGCCAGTCCCGCAGAATAAGTGCAGCAATCGGAACCGAAAAGACACAGGCCACCAAAACCAAAACCATAAAATCCTTCGAAAGCATAAGCCACAAATGACTCAGACCAGCACCCAGAACTTTCCGGACGCCTATTTCCCTGGTGCGCTGGCCGGCTACGAATGATGCAAGACCAAACAAGCCAAGGAAAGAAATGAAAATGGCCAATCCTGCAAAAATCCGGGACAAATTCCCAATCCGGACTTCCGCATCAAATTTGGCCTGGTAATCCGCATCTGAAAACCGGAATACCACCGGGTTGGAAGGGGCAAAATCTTTCAGTTCCTTTTCCAACCGTGCAAGTGCATCCTGAACCGGCAATGTTTTGTTCAGGCGGATGTTCAAAACATTCAACCAGCTGTAATCCAGCACAAATACTGTTGGCTGAACCTGAATATAGGGCCTTTCCATGACCATGTTTTGAACTACACCGATCACTTTGTAAGGTTTTTTGTTCCAAAGAATCGTCATGCCAAGGGCATCCTTCTTGCCAATCAGTTTCAGAGCAGCCTCATTGAGCACAATCCCGCTTGAGTCGCTGGCCAGGTTTCTTGAAAAATCCCTTCCATCCTGAATTTTCCATCGGACGGTATTGCCATAATCATGGGTAACCGTCACAATTCCAAAAAGAGGCTTGGAGCCAGGTGCCATTCCCTCCCACTCGAAACCGACCTGGTGCGACCAGACATCCGTAACCGGGCTAAGGGATTCGGACACTTCATCGGCCGCACCCGTTGCCAGGAGGCGCTGGCGCAAAAGATTGTATTTGCCCTGTATTTCTGGTGTTGCCAGGTCGAGGGTAACCAATCCGGCGTTTTCATACCCCAGGGGTTGATTTCGTGCAAACTGAATTTGTTGAAACACCATCCAGGTTCCGGTAATGAGTGTAATGGACACTGTAAATTGCACCACGACCAATACTTTCCGGGGGACCAGGGCCCACTTGCCAATCCGGAACGTGCCTTTCAAAACCCGAACCGTATCGAATCCCGAAAGAAACAAGGCCGGATAACTTCCGGCCAACAAGCCCGTCAGAAGAGTGAGGCCGAGTACCGCCACCCAAAACCAGGGTTCTTCGAAAGGAATATGCATTTGCTTGGCGGCCAGCGCATTGAATTGTGGAAGTGCCAGTTTTAACAAGGCCAAAGCCAGCAGTAGAGCCAGAAAAGACAAGGCCACCGACTCCATCAAAAACTGAACAACAAGTTGCTTCCGGCTCGAGCCAATGGCCTTTCGGATCCCGACTTCCCGCGACCGTTTTTCAGACCGGGCCGTACTCAGGTTCATAAAGTTGATGCAGGCCAGCAAAAGGACAAAAAATCCAATGGTGCCAAACATCCAGACAAAGGTAATGGCCCCGCCGGCCGGCACTCCGTTTTCGAATCGGTCGTACAGGTGCCAGTCTTTGAGCCGGTGCAGGAAAATCTCTTCTTCTCCGAAGTTTAAAAACTTCTTGGGTAAATGTCTGATTTTCTGCTGAAAATCCTCGACAGAGACCCCTTCCCGAAGCGCAAAATAGCCCAGAAAAGCGTGGTTCGCCCATTCACCCAGGCTCTCTTTTACCCAGGGTTCCTGGGACAGGTACCGTTTCCAGGGCATCAGGTATTGGGTAGAATGCAGACTGGAATTGGACGGCAGATCTTTGAAAACCGCACCGACCTTCAAATCAAACTGGTTATCGATGCGGATGGTATTTCCAAGGGCAGACCCATTCCCAAAGAGTTGGTTGGCCATCTTTTTGCTGATGACAATGGCGGAAGGATCCTGCAAAGACTGAAAACTTCCTTCTTCGGCTTCAAGAGAAAACAGGATGGGAAAATCCGGTTCTACCCAGCGGCCCAGATCGGGAAGGCGTTTTTCGCCCACGCTCAGAATGTGTCCCGAATTCCAGGAGGAAAACGAAAACAGATCGATGTCGTTGGGGTAATGCCGCCTGATGTAGGCTCCGAAAGCCAGAGAAATTGCCTCGTTGGTACCGGTATGTCCATTGAGGGTTTGGGTGGCCAGCGGCTGAACTACACGGTCGCGAAGGGCATGGACCCGGTCAAAACTCAGTTCATCCCAAAGCCAAAGCCCGATGGCAAGACTGACGGCCATCCCCAGGGCCAGGCCTGAAAGATTGACAAAAGAAAATAATTTGTTTTTCCAGAAGTTGCGGAAGGCGATGGTGAGGTAATTCTGAAACATAAGAGGAAAAAAGACGGACCGTCTGAACCATCATGCAAATTCAGATACCAATTTTTAAATCACTGATTTTAAGAAGATTGTCCTCCATAATCGAACCCAAGGAATGTTCGTTTTTGATACATTCAGGTTGAAACCGGTACATCAGGTCCCGCTGTTTCTATGGGTTTCGAAGGACTGCCCGTTTTCCTTTGGCCCCCGCCAGCCAGATTTGCTCCCCTTTTCTTGCCTTTCGGAGTGCATGAAACCCTTTTTCATCGGAGAAAGGCAACCAATGTTTGCCACCGTCCCGGGAAATATCGATGCCTGAAGGTCCCGCTGCCAGCCAGGTTTCACCACCTGCACAAACCACCGATTCCCGGTAACCACGGGTGGCTACCTTAGGAAAAGCCCAGGACAATCCTCCATTGGAAGAATAGTACACATGTTTCGTACGGAGACTATCTACGGTATAGTCCCCACCTACCACGATGGCCTGACCTGTTGGGAGGAAGTGCATGCCATAAATGCCTGTACTGGTTTTCCCCTGGATAATGGGCACCCGGACAGGCGTCCAGGACCGGCCAAAATCGGTGCTTTTCCACAATCTTGACCGGATCCCGCCCGAGGCAATCCAGGCCTTCCCATCCGGGAGACATTGCAGGGTAGAACCGCTGGCGGCAAAAGAGGCCTCTCCTGTTTCCCAGTCTGGCAATCCGACTGAAGGAACCGCGGACCATGTCTTTCCACCATCCTTTGTTTCGTAGACCATAGGTTTTCCGCCAATGGGATCTCCCAGGAGAAGACCTTGTTGGTCGTTCCAAAAGTCGATGGCATCGGCAAACGCAAGGGAATCGTTGACTTCCAGGGTTTTGGTCCACGAGCGGCCACCGTCGTTGGTGCGAAGGACGTGCATGGGGCTGCCGGCATTGGCCACAAGGGCCTGTAGGCTATCGAAGGCATAAAGGGACCGAAAATCCACTTTTTCGTATCCGGGAATGGGGGCCATTTTCCAGGTTTGACCCCCGTCGGCAGTGCGACCAACGGTGCCCATACTTCCACTCACCCAGACCACCTGATCGGAAACCACGGAGAGTCCCCGAAACGATGCCGGTAGCTCTGTTGGAAAAATATGGAGGGATTGTCCGAAACTTAGTCCGGACAGGGAAAGAAAAGCAAGAACGAGAAACCGTGTTGGCATATGGAGAACCATTGGGAATGGGCGGGCAACCTACACAAAGCGAGAGAAAAATCCGGCTTAGGGATGGGAAGGGTTTAGCCAACCGCCCTGGCGGGGGGCCGAAGCGCCAGCGAAGCCCTGGACAGCCCGGCCGGCGACGACAGGAGCCGGAAGCCCCAACTACCCGAAAACGGAAGGCCGAAAAAAATGGATTCTTTTTCGCTACCCTTCAAGCGTTTTACCCATGGAGAAAGTCTTGTTAAAGTTATTGAAAAGTGCCTGTTTCGAAAGGCCAAAATCCTATCCAAATGAAACATCTTGTCTTTGCCCTATTTTCAAAACTATTTTCACGATTCCAGCTTCCCACCTGGCTTTTGGTTGCCCTTTTTGGCTTGAATGCCGTGTCGGTATCCGGCCAGAATCCGTTCAAACTCCTCAATCCGGCCATTCCGATTACGGATCCGTTTTGTATCCAGGCCTTTTCGGCCCAGGACATTTCCGTAATTGGCTCAACATCTTTTGGTTACCATACAACAAATGGTGGAAAAGACTGGAAAGTACAGGATTTCCGAAGGGGAATGGCTGGTCTTACGGCCCACTTTCAGGGAAAAGGAACTGGTTTCTTTACCGCGTTGAAAAGTAGTCCATTCGACCCTGGCGGTTTAATATGGAAAACCAGGGATTCTGGCAAAACCTGGGAGCAGAGGATTTGGCCAATGAACTTCCACCGCCTCAGTTTTTGCGATTCCTTGTATGGAATGGGCATCGATATTTTCAGCAATCAACTGTATCGGACCACGAATGGTGGCGAGGCCTGGGCATTGGTATCGACAATTCCGCCTCCGGATCCTTTGATTACCAACATCTTGTGCGAGGTACACCAGGTTAATCCAACCGTTGTTCTTTTGCGAATCGAACACCATTTGTACCGAAGCACCAATGCCGGGCAAACCTGGATAGAAATTCAAACAACCGTACCTGACATGGTATTTTCGATGAATGCCCCGGTTGAACAGGTTATTCGTCGAGGATTTGGGCAAACCTATTTTTTGCAATACCGGCCAGGAATCGATTTCTGGCGATCAGACGATGCGGGTCTGACCTGGAAAAAACTGGAAGGATCAAATCCCCAACCCAATTGGCCCACGAGAAGCCTCTTGTTCACATCCCCTGCTTCGGGTTGGATGAGTGCCTGGAATTCTCCTTTTGTGTACCATTCTTCCGATACAGGAAAAACCTGGAACCTCCAATACAATGCTTTGGTAGACAATCCAGATAACATTGTATCTACTTTGGGAGCGTGGCAGGATTCCATTTTGTTTATCGGAATCAACACAGGAAACATCTTGAGCAGCCACAACCAGGGCCAAAGCTGGAAATCCATTATTCCCGGAAAAAATGTAGGTGCAGGCTACCATCGAACTGTTTTTCCATCCCCCACCTCTACACAAATAGAAGGAAATTTTAAACGTCAGAACCTCACCTATGAAAATCGATTTGGGCGGGCAAGCTGGTCCACCCGGACCAATCCGGATTTTTTATCTGCTGGTCTCCAATTTCTTTCCCCTGCGTTGGGGTTTCGGATTGGTCCCGGCCAGGTTCAAATCACCCGCACCGGAGGCAACAGATGGAAGCCAATGAAAAGCCCGGGAACATTTTTCTCCGAAAACTTTAACCAGAAAGGATTGCATTTTTTTTCGGCGGATAGCGGTCTCATTTATTCGGAACAACAGATTTTTCGGACCCGGGACAGCACAAAGACCTGGCAAAAAGTTCTGGTTTTCAGTGGCTTAAAAGTACTGTCCGACCTTCGGTTTGTGAGTCCACAGGTTGGATTTGCCTTGCTGGATTCTTCTTCAGGAAACAATAGAGTGTATTTCATTGTAAAAACGGTGGATGCCGGGCGAACGTGGAGTATATTACCCACAGGCCTTGCGGGAAACCGGTCAGTTTTCGGGTTTTTCGCCCTGGATGAACAGCACCTTTGGATCGATTACAGCACCATCCTTTCGCCGGGACCACGGGGCATTTTACAGTCCACCAACGGCGGGTTAAGTTGGCAATACAAATCCACCAGTTTCTCGGGAGGTCGTTCGATCACCTTTGTTAATCCTACCCGCGGCTACATCCTCAAAGACCTTGAAGGACTGTACGAAACCCAGGACGGAGGGGCGAACTGGCTTCGAATCGATTCTTCCATGCAGTTTTCCACATTTCATTCTTCGTCCCTGGCTGTAAAAGACGGTCAGCCCAGCGTGGTTCTTGGGATGAACACCGTTTACAGTTCACTTGCATATGAAGATGTTTTCGCCCCGACCGTTTCCGGAAAAGTCGTTCAGAATGCAGATGACGATTGTCTGGCGGATGTTGGCGAAAAGCCCCTGGCAAACCGCCTAATCCAATTTAACCCTGGTTCTTATTTCGTATCCACCGACAGTTACGGCCAATACCACCTCGATCTGGAACAAGGAGCCTACACCGCAACCCAAATTCTGCCCGAATTCCCCGGATTACCGGAAAGCCAATTTTGTCCTACAGACAACCAAAGTTATCCGGTTCTGGTAACTGGCCTGTACGGCGACACGTTGCCTGTGCCCCCTTTTATGAACGACGTGGTTTTGTGTCCCCGATTGCAGCTGAATACACAACACTTTTTTGCCCGACCCTGCCGTGAAAGCTCCTTCCGCGTAGACGTGGTCAATGTAGGAAACCAAACTTCGGTTCCCACGGAGCTCCGGCTCCGTTTTCCTGCAGCCTTGATCGTTCTGGGCTCAGAACCGGCATTAACCTATGTAGGAATGGATTCTACCTGGCGGCTGATGGTGCCAGGGCTTTTGCCTGAGCAGTCTTTTTCCATTCTGGTCAAAGACTCAGTGGTTTGCGATCCGACAGGGCTGACAGGACAAATTCAGTGCGTTAAGGCCTTTATTCCCGAGGTACCCGCTTGCCTGCTACAAGCCCCCAACTGGGATGGTTCCGATCTGGAAGTGGCCAGCCGTTGCCTTCCTTCCGGACAAGCCAGGTTTACCATTCGGAACGTGGGTTCGGCCATGAGTCAAACAGCCCAGTACCGGATTTTTATAGATTCATCACTCGTCTATGAAGGTCCCTTTCAATTGGCTGCCAACAACAGTATGTCGGTGACCCTTCCTGCCAATGCGCCGGCTGGCTTCGCCAGACTGGTCGTTCCCCAATCCGCCAACCACCCGCTTTCTACGTTTGCTTCGGCAGAAGCCAATTGCGCTACTGGATTGAGCACCAACGGTTTGTTTCCACCACCTGATCAATCGCCGCTGGTGGACATTGAGTGTGTGATGGTCACGAATTCATTTGATCCCAACGACAAACTGGTCTATCCCAGAGGATGGGGGTCAAACGGAAATGTGGAACCGGGTACAGAGTTCAAATACACCATCCGGTTCCAGAACACCGGAACCGATACAGCCTTTAAGGTTGTGCTTGTGGATACCCTGGACCCAAATCTGGACATTGCCAGCCTGCAAATCGGAAACGCCTCCCACAACTACACCTTCAAGGTTTCCGGAAAAGGAAGGCCCGTTTTGACATGGACCTTCGACAACATCCTGCTGCCCGACAGCGGCCGCAACCAGGAAGCCAGCAATGGCTTTGTGAGCTTCAGCATCCGAACTAAAGCAACGGCTCCGGTGGGTACCCGGCTCGAGAATTTTGCAGACATCTACTTCGATTTCAACGACCCCATCCGGACCAATACGACGGTGAATACACTCTGGCAACCGACGTATACGCCGGGGGTGTTGGATACGGTGTTTGTGACGGAGGTGAAAAAGCAACTGGCAACAAAAACACTTTCCATCCGTCCAAATCCGGCGCAGGATGTCCTCACGGTTCACTTGCCGGAAGGAAATACGGGGCAGTTGGAGATCACCGATTTGCAGGGAAGAATCCTTCGGACTACACAAATTGTTTCAGGTCAGGGGTTTTCGATCAAGGACCTGAAACCAGGTGTTTATTTTCTCAAATCGGAAGGTTACAAAGCAGAACGGTTGGTGGTGAAGCCTTTTTAACGATCCACCTATTTTTCAAAAGTCCTGGTCCGGAGACGGACCAGGACTTTTTTGTAAACCGCCTAACAATTTCACCAAGGAAACATCGAATTTCAAAGAACTGAAAATAGTTCTCTTTTTTTACTCCTGGTTCAAGCGAAATGGCGGCATGAAAGGTCTTCCATGTAGAAACGATCTAAAACTCCACCCCCATGAGAAATCTTCTTTCCCTATTTCTCCTTCTCGGATTAACCATCTCAGGAAGCACCGCCTTTGCCCAGAATGGCTGGAAGCAACAAAACCCTAAACCCGGTAGCCAAAAATACAACTGGACCTTTTGGCATGGGGACAACCGGTTCTCCCTCTTTTCCGAAACTGGTACATTGGTCCAGACGGAAGATGGCCAATCGTGGAGAACCTATGATGTAGGCCTTTTCCCATTCAGTCCTGTAGTGGATATGGCCTTTCCAACTCCAACCACTGGTTTTGCCATCAATGGCAGAACAGTGCTGAAAAAGTCGACCGACGGAGGAAAGACCTGGTTTGATTTTGGAAATGCAGCAGGCTTGACCAAAATTCATTTTGTTTCCGAGCAAGTGGGCTATGCCCGGAAGGATAACATGACATCATGGCCTTATACTTGCCAATACTACAAAACTACCAACGGTGGCCTTACCTGGGTCGAGACTTCTTCCGGATCTTCAAATCAATCCTACTTGTTGGCCAACGGGTATTCAAACACACTTTGGGGTATAAAGATTTACGACAACCAAAATCTATCTAAGTCCACCAACAACGGAGCATCCTGGCAAGAAGTAAACCTTGGCGGCACCTACAATCTTTCGGGTCTTTTCTTTTTAAACGATACCTTTGGCTGGATTGGTGATACGCTAAACAACCGAATCTTCAGAACAACAGATGCCGGACAAACCTGGACACCGCATCCAAGCCAGGCCCGATGCAATAGAATAAAGTTCACTTCCCCCACCAATGGCTGGTTTTTGGGATACCAGGGATACCAGCCCGTTTTTGGCAGAACAACGGATGGTGGTCTTACCTGGTCTATATCCCAAATTCCAGCCAGCGATTATTACTTTGATTTTGTTGTAAAAGAAGAAGGGTTGGGTTTCGTCGCCGGAAACTGGGGGGCTTTGTTGAAAACGGCCAACGGCGGTGCTTCCTTTACTTCGGAAAGAACCGGAACAATAGACGATTTTTTTGCGGTTTCGGTATTACCCAATGGCCGATGCCTTGCTGCAACCAATACTCAAGTCTACCATAGTATAGACAAAGGACAAACCTGGTCCCCTTTTGCATCCAAACCGTGGGGCGTGTATAAAATGAAATTCTTCACGAACAGTGTGGGTTATTTGCTGTCATCGCCAGGATTCTTCAAAACTACGAATGGTGGTATTACATGGGTAAAAGACAGTCAATTAACGAATCCAAATGTTGTTGACTTTTCCTTTATCGATAAGGATCGGGGGTGGTTTTTATATGGGGGGTCTTCTGACAGCCTTGGTCGCACCACAGATGGTGGGCAGACCTGGCAAAAATCCAAATTGCCCTTTTTTGGCGCCCAGGGCTTGCAGTTTTTTACCCCAACAACAGGGAAAATTTTGAAATCTGTTTTCATTTCCGGAGGTTCCAAATACAGGATAGCGACCACAACCAATGGAGGCCAAACCTGGGTAGATGAACCTGGTTTTGTGGACCAACAATTTGTCTATGGTGGCCGCATTTATTTCCGCAATCCATCGATGGGTTGGATCTTCGGAACAAATCGCATCTACCGGACAACAGATGGCGGCGCCACATGGAATTTTTCGGAATTGCCTGGCACTTTTCCCGAAAACATCATTACAAGTGATCTGTTTTTTGAATCTGATGCAAAGGGAATTGCAGTAGGAAAACATGGTTTATTTGAAACCACCGATGGAGGTGTCACATGGACAAAAAAGATCAACACGGAAGACAGTTACAATGGCTACAGAAGCGGATTTCTGAGCATTGGGGTTTTTGAAAACAAGCCCGTTTTGCTGGGCGGAATGGCAGGGTCCCTGGTGGTTAAAGATGGGTTCTCCCCTTCCAAAAAAGCATTGGCATCCGGATTTATCCGGAAAAATCAAAACAACAATTGTGTGCAGGACCCCGATGAGGCACCACTTGTGGGAAGAATTGTAAAATCCCTTCCTAACGAATACTATGGAATAACCAACCCGGATGGAAAATTTGTGGTGCCTGTCGACTCCGGAAATTTCGAAATTCAACAAGTCCATGCACCCTTCCCTTCACCTTCCAGTCTCGAAATTCAGTATTGCCCCGTTGGCAATGTTGGAATAAGCAATGTAGCCACCTTGCTTCAGGATACGATCCGCGATAACAACTTTATCAATCAGGTAATCAGCTGCCCGATATTGAATGTGAGCATTTCCCATTCCCCTTTCAGGCCTTGCACAAGGGGACTTGCCTGGATTACCATCCGAAACAATGGAACCGCTCAAAGTGACTCCGAATGGGTCCATGTATATCTTCCCCAACGCCTGGTTTTTTTAAGTGCCAATATCATCATGGATTACAATGCCACAGACTCAAGCTATCGGTTTAAGATTCCACCCATAGGGATAGGCCAGGAACTTGGCTACCAAATTCTGGATTCCAATGTTTGTAATCTTACCAATATAGGTGGCTTTGTATGTCTGAAAGTGGTGTTGCCGAATGTCCCCAACTGCCTTACTCAATCCCCAGGTTGGGATGGCGTTGATCTCTCGGTTGCCAGCAGATGTGTAAACAATACCCCTCGTTTCATACTGAGAAACAATGGAGCCGGAATGTTGAATGCATCTCAATACCGGATTTTCCTGAATGAAAATCTGGTATACCAAGCCTCATTTCAATTGGCTTCCAATGGCCAAATGAGTGTATTGCTTCCTCCCCAGACACCTCAGGGAAATCTTCGTTTGGTGGTAGCGCAATCCCAAAACCACCCTCTGGCCACTTTTGCCGCAGCCGAAGTGAATTGCCAGACCCAGAGCTCAACCAATGGGTTATTTCCTCCTCCTGACGAATCGCCTTTGGAAGAAACCTTTTGTGACATCATCCGGGCAGCCTACGATCCTAACGACAAACTGGTATATCCCAGAGGGGTTGGTTCGCAAGGAAACATTGAACCCGGAACCAAACTCTCTTACACCATCCGGTTTCAAAACGTTGGAAACGATACGGCCTTTAACGTCGTAATTGTAG
>JBIPNA010000412.1:0-3163 GCA_044375665.1 Catalimonadaceae bacterium | reverse complement strand
CCGACTGGACCCGTTTACCTTTTTCGCCGAAAGCCAGAAAGTCGACCTCCATTCCCTTGAATTTGATCACCCAGCCTCCAAACCGTTCGGTGGCTTCTTTGGCGAAAACATTATTGAGTTCTTTTTCAAGCCAGGTCATCAGCTGTGTCCCGGTTACTTCTGCCGTTCGAACCCTGCTGTCTACCGGAAGCATATCGAATAAAAAGCCGTTGGTTATGGGAACATGCCCAGTGGCATCTTTCTCTACACGCGGCGGGCAAAACCGAAACCCATTTGACAATACCACATCGATTTTTGGCAACCGGGCTTTCAATGCCTGTAAAACCAGGGTGTCAATGGTGTTTTCGATCACAAAATACCGGTATAGCGGCAAAGTGGAATGGCCAAGCACCTCATACAAATCTTTTTCGAATGGCACCTCAGCAGATTTGATCAGGGCCTCCATTTTTGAAGAGGGCGGAAACTTGGATGATTCTACTTCGAGCAACTCATACGTATCGGAAACCACTTTCCCGTTTTCTACCTGAAGCGTTAGCTTCCCGACAAAACTTCCGAAAGCTCCTGGTTCCACCACTTTCGAATAAGAACAGACAATTGGCTTTCGCACCCTTTCATGGGTATCTCCTCCAAAAATATAATCAACGCCTGCGCAGGAAGGATGGTTGGCCAGGGAAATCTGCTGCGAAAGCCCAAGGTGGGCCAGCACCACTACATAAGCGCACTGCTCCTGATTGCGAAGCACATCCACAAAGTGAGCCAGATTTTCTTCGGGCTTCGAATAAACGATGCCTTTGCTGTAGTTGGGCGATTGCCTGATGGGAACCAGTGGATCTGTGTATCCTAAAAAACCAATTTTAATACCTTTAACTGTCCAGATGTGGTAGGGAGGAAAAATGGATTCTCCTTTTTTTCCATCCCCCAGATCGTGAAACATATTGGCACAGACTTTCGGGGCTTTCAGAGATCCGAGCAGGGTCTGCATGGCTTTTTTGTAGTAAATCACCTCCCAGTTTCCGGGAAGATAAAGGTCATATTGCAAAGCATCCAGAATGGGAACCAGGGCTTTTCCTGTTGTTTTAACAGAAAGCTCACTCCCCTGAAACATATCTCCGGTATCGACCAGAAAACTGTGGGAATGTTTCTTTCGTTCCTCTTCAAGTAAGGTAGCAAGATGCCCGTAACCTCCGGCTTTTCTGAAAACTGCCTGGTTGTTTTCCCAGAACAGTTCGTCGTGGGCATGCACCTGGCAATGCACATCGGTGGTTTGAAGCAAGACCAGTTCGAAGCGATCTTCCTCTGATTCGGGCTTTTTGATGGTTGCCTGGGGCTCAGGAAGCGCTGCTGCCAGGGTGGCTCCACCGAGAAGACTACTGCCACCAACCAGACCTACCTGGCGAATAAAATTCCGTCGTTGTTTTTTCATTTCAGGACCGGGTTGAAGGTGACTTGGTTTTGGTTTTACTTTTGGCAAGAATGGGCTTAAACGGGCCCAGTTTGTGTTGTTTTTCGTTGAAACCGTCGGCAAAGGGCCCGAAGGGATGATCTACAGGTTTTTCCTCGATTTTCGGCCAGTCTTTCGACAAATCCATTCCAGGGTGCATTTGAGAATTGACGAAAGCGGCCAGATTCCATGCCTCTTCATCACTCAAGACAGGGGCATCATGTTTTGCTCCCAGGGGCATGTTTGCTTTTACGTATCGGGCAAAGTTGCTGAGACGATACAATCCCGCACCCACATTGTAACTCTCTTTTCCCCAGAGCGGCGGGTAAATAAATCCGGAATGATCGGGTTTCCATTGCCCTTCCCCGGTTTTCCCATGGCAAACGGCACAGCTGCTGGCATAAACGACCGCTCCCTGAAGGGAATCGGCTGCTTTTTCAGGCCAGTCCAGTTCAACCAATCCGGCACCAGCTGCTTTTTGTCCTTTTGGTACATCTTTTCCCAGCCAGGTAATGTAGGCCAAAATGGCTTTCATTTCCCTTGATTGGGTGTCGAGTGGCTGCCCGTTTAAACTTCGTTCAAAGCAATCATTTACTCTTTTGGCCATGGTTTCTTTGCTTCCGCTTCTGGCCCTGTATTTTGGGTAAGTAGAGAAAACCGAAGCATAGTTATTGCCAAACACCCGGGTTCCGGCATCCAGATGGCAATTCTGACAATTCATTCCATTGGTAGCACCTGGTTTTACTTTGCCTTTGGGTCCGAAAAAGAGGGCGGTATTTACAATCAGTTCTTTTCCATACAGAACCGCTTCTTTTTCCGAAACACCCTCCAGCGACGCAACTTCTGGCGGACCCCAATAAACGGGCCCGGGAACTGGCTTCACCGAATTTCCCGGAGCCTGCAGATTTTTGGCAAGTTCCGGAGCCGGACTTCCTTTGGGCATTAAGGTATAGCCCACAAAAACCAACAGGCAAACTACCCAAAAACCAAGGATCCAAATGATCCTGGATAGTCCACCGACCAGGGTCCGAAGCATATGCGGATCGCGTTGCATGGCTGTTTGGTTAATGGGGGAGATGGTTTTTTACCAGACCATAGGCAAAAGTCCCAAACATGGCCGCAAGGAATACCAGCGCCAGCGAAATATACCCATAGCCAATGTTTACCACCATGGGTCCCGGGCAGGAACCGGCAAGCGCCCAGCCAAGTCCAAACAAGGTCCCACCAGCAAGATACCTGACAACTGATTTTTCTTTTGGATGGAATAAGATGGGGTTACCGTTAATGTCCCGCAGCCGGAGTTTTTTAATCAGGGCCACACCAAGTACGCCCAGAACTACAGCTGTTCCGATAATTCCATACATATGGAATGCCTGAAACCGGAACATTTCCTGAATCCGGTACCAGGAAAAGGCCTCCGACTTGGCCATCACGATGCCAAAAACAATGCCTGTCAGGAGAAATTTAAGAAACTTCATGATTTAGAATATCAGGGGATAAATGAACCAGGTCATGATCAGGCCTCCGCTAAAAAAGCCAACCACAGCGATCAGGGAGGGAATTTGTAAATCCGAGAGTCCACTTATGGCATGTCCAGAAGTACAACCCCCTGCCCACCGGGAACCGAAACCCACCAAAAATCCGCCAATGGTGAGAATCAGAAATCCTTTCAGACTGAACATGGCCTCCAGACTAAAAATTTCAGGCGGTTGTACCGATTCC
>JBIPNA010000411.1:0-3167 GCA_044375665.1 Catalimonadaceae bacterium | reverse complement strand
ATCCTTTCAGTCTGGAGCACTATGTAAAAGGTGCCTCCTCCCCTTCTATCGGCAATATCCGTAAGAGCATTGCCTGTCCGGCAGCATCAAACTCAGTTATCGTTTCAGCTGATATAACCGACGACGGATCAGTAACTCAGGCAGAAATTTTGTATTCAACAAATGGAACAAATTATACAGCAGTAGCTGCAACTGCAACAGGAACAAGGTATTCTGCTACAATTCCTGCACAGCCAGCCGGAACTTTGGTTCGGTACTACATTCGTGCCAACGACAATCTGAACAATACCACCCTCCAGCCTAATGTCCCTGCAAACATGACACCCCTTTTCTACACTGTAAATGATCAGGGCTGTACCATCAAAGACATTCAGTTTACTCCATTTACCAACGGTCGTTCTGGTTATACCGGCGATACGCTTACGGTTGTGGGTATCGTGACTGCATCTGCAAACCCAACCAACCTGGGCTACATTTACATCCAACAACCCGGCGAAAATGCCTGGGCCGGAATCTGGGTTACAGGGGGTTCATTGATTTCCAGTCTGAATGTGGGAGATCAGGTTTCTATTACCGGTGTGGTAGAAGAGTATTTTGGCCTTACAAGACTCGCTAATGTGACAGCCGCCAATGTTTTGCAGGTTGGTCAAACGGTTCCAGATCCCGTTTTGGTTAATCCTGCTGATATGTCAACCTACGATTTCGCTAAATGCGAGAAATTTGAAGGAATGCTGGTGAAGCTGGATGGAGCCAATCTTTTTGTGGTGGATTCAAATGCGGATGCTGCCATTGCCAGAAACAATGGAGAATACAGAATTGGCGCAGATGTCAATGACCCCAACACAGGTTGCAGGGTATTGGCGGGTCGTCAAAGCACATCTGCATTTTCTTCACTTAATGTGAGTTATGTTAATTCCCCTCTGTGGCTAACCCAGGATGGAACTATGAATGTTCCTTTGGCCCTTGTTATTCCTGGTGCAGCTGTTTCTTTGATGCAGGGAATTATGACCTACAGTTTTGGAAACATGAAGCTTTTACCCAGAAACAACTCTGATGCAACCATCGCAGTTTCGGTGGAAGACCAGCTCAGGAAAAATGGGTTCCTCGTTTATCCCAATCCGGCGACTGACCGGATCTCAGTACGCCTTTCTTCTTCAGGCAGTCAGGTTGATGTTTATTCAGCACAGGGAAGACAAGTTTTTGGACAAACAGCAAAATCCGACAACATTGAAATGTATGTTGGCAACTGGGCTCCAGGTTTGTACCGGATTCAGGTTCGTGACAACAAAGGGCTGGTAATTGGCCAGACATCCGTATCGGTCGTCAAGTAAGCCTCCCAACAAGGGTTTTGACCAGCCACATGACCATTGCATTCAGCCATCGGCCCTTCCTTCTGGGAGGGCTGATGTTTCTTTTGGGACTCTTTTCCTGCCAAAAAGAAAAAACCGATCTGGTTGAGAACAGAGCTCCGGTGGTAAGGATAGCCATTGATTCCATCCAGCTACCTGACTCAATCCGGCTGAATACCCGGGTTCATATGCATTGGTCGGGAATTGATGCAGATGGATATGTGAAAGGTTTTAAAATCGCCTGGGATACGAATCTGGAACTTGCAAAGCAAAAACTTGCTGCCGCTGCTCTGGTCCAGAATACCGATAGTATTATTCTGTTCTCTTTTTCGGGCGGTCAGGACGACGCAGACATTTACTTTGTGGTTCAGGCAGTTGACAACAAGGATCTGGCCAGTCTGGAGCCCGCCTTCCTGAAAATACCCGTTAAAAACTCAAAACCAGTTGTCTCTTTTCAGGAAGATGGCTTGCCTTTGGCAGATACCATATGGTCTGTTCTTTCCCTACCCTACCAGGTTCAGGATCCTGACGGAGAGGACAACCTTGACTCAGTCCTGATCCGACTCAACTCCGGACCATGGGTTTCGGTCCCCTTAAATCTTCGGTTTATTACACTTGTTCCTTCAGATCCCGCAGCATTGGGCATTACCGAAGGTTTGTTGTATGCAGGCGAAAATCTTTCTTCCCTGAACAACGAACCAACACCTCTCAGCGGCATTCGGCTTCAGGATCTCAGACTAAATGATTTTAACACCATTTATCTGAAAGCCAAAGATCAGGCAGGTTCAGAAGCCATCGATACCCTTCCTAAACCGTACTATTTCAGAAGAAAAACCAGCAACCTTTTGCTGGTGGATGCCTACAAAGGAGAAGGTGCCTTTTTGGGAGACACCATGTATAACAACATCCTTTCCGGTTTCACCTCCTTCGATCGGATAGATATGGTTTCGGGAAATGGAGCGAACCAACCTCTTTTTTGGAATGCGAGTTTTTATTTGCTCTGCAAACAATACAAATCCGTATTCTGGTATTCCGACATTCTGACCAATCTCCCCGGTCAAAACCCATTACTTTTAACTTCAGCGGCCAGTGCCCTGGTTCAATACCTTCGCTTTAATGGGAAACTGCTTGCGTCGGTGATTTTCCCGGATGCACCCAACCAGATGTCCATAGATGATCCGGTTTTTTCCTTGCTGCCCATAGCATCGGTTTCAGAGCAATCAAATATCATCAGACTTCGTAGAAATGTTCCGGTAACAGCCTGGAAAGCGGGCTATTCCGACCTGAAGAGTACCAACAATCTGATCACAGGAGTCGACATTTTTTCTGTTCGTCCCGGTGTGGACACCCTTTATCTGATGCCCAAGGAGAGCCTGACAAATACATATACCGGGCCTTCCCTGCCGATTGCATTAAAGACAAAAAACCCATTTAACAACCGGACCAACCTCGTTTTTTTCGGCATGGAACTAACCTATCTCAGCGGGGACAGGGCAGCCTTAACCAACACCTTTTCCACCATCCTGACCAATGAATTCAACTGGTAGAAGGTTTTCCCTCTTGTTGTTGGGCCTTATTCTTGTCATTCAGGCAGGCCAGGCCCAAATCCTGACAGGAATTATTACCGACAAGGGAACCAAAGAGGGTTTAATCGGAGCAACTGTCCTCCTGATCGGAACCTACAAGGGTGCAGCCACAGATATGTCCGGAAAATATACCATTTCTGGTATCAAGCCCGGAGACTACAGTGTCAGGGTGAGTTATGTAGGTTACAAAGAGAAGATATTCAATGGGATAAGAATTCCCAAAGAAGGAACG
>JBIPNA010000410.1:0-3181 GCA_044375665.1 Catalimonadaceae bacterium | reverse complement strand
GGCGCCCACCAAAATTGGTCCGGGCGACGTAGAAACCCTCATCGGAGCGCCGATTTTTGAAAAGGAAGCCTATACCGAAGAAGAAACGGCGGGAGTCGTAACCGGATTGGCCTGGACATCGGTAGGAGGGGAGATCCTCTATGTGGAATCCAGCCTCAACAAGGGGAAAGGACGCATGATTTTGTCTGGCCAGCTGGGCGATGTTATGAAGGAATCGGCCACAGCCGCACTCAGTTACCTCAAAGCCCATGCAGGCGAATACGGCCTCGATCACCGCATTTTCGACCAGTTCGACCTGCACATCCATGTTCCTGCAGGGGCCGTTCCCAAAGATGGCCCTTCAGCAGGTATCACCATGCTTACTTCTCTGGCTTCAGTGTTTACACAGCGGAAAATCCGCTCCCGTCTCGCCATGACCGGTGAAATAACCCTTCGCGGGAAAGTGCTTCCCGTGGGTGGAATACAGGAAAAAGTCCTGGCTGCCCGTCGTGCAGGGGTTAAACATATCTTGCTTTGTGTCCAGAACAAGAAGGATGTCGAAGAAATGCAGGCCGACTACCGGAAAGGACTCGAATTTCACTATGTGCGTACAGCTGAAGAAGTTCTGGCCTTCGCCCTGCTGCCCGAAAAGGTGAAAAAACCAGTCGACCTGACGCTGGAAAGCCACCCGGAAAAAAAGGCGGTACACGCTTAACTGAAAGGTTTTCCGGTAACGGAGCACTTTTTGGGCGGCTTATCGGGCTATTCGCTACAAGTCCTCCACCGGCCAATGCAGCCCTTTCTGAAACCAAGGCAAAGGCCATTCCCATTTTCTTGTGCAGGCCGGTGTGCGGGCTTTTCACTCCTATCCCGGCCGCTCGTTTCCTCCATCCGGCAGGGGTAAAAACTGCACCCGAAGACCTCCGGAAACAAACAAGGACCCAATCAAGGGAACAACCTACCATTGCAGATTCCTTCAGCGCGGTTTACCCGGGATTGTCCAAACGCCTCCGCTTTTTGCTGGCTTCCGGGTGGACATGCCCGTTCCTGTTAGCCGAAATGAAAAGGACTTACAGTTTCAATCCCCTCTCGGCCAAAAGCTGTTTTACCTCATCGTTTTTATACCTGGGTTTATTGATGAATTTATAGATCATATAGATGGGAATCAGCATCAGGACCCCAAAGGTTTTGTTGAAAATGCTGTAAAGGACAATCCCTAACAAAAACCCAACGAAAACAGCATCCATGACATTGGTTCTTTTGATTTTTTTTGCTTCCGCCAGAAGTTCCTGATCTGATAATTCCTGTAAAGTCTTTGGTTCCATACGATCTTGTATTTATTTGAAAAGCACAGCCTTTAATTGTTGAACAAAACCTCCCTTCCTTCGGGTCTTCGGGTTTCTTTGGGTTGCCTTCATTCCAAAACCAATGCGAATCGACCTTCCGCTTTTCGGGCCATCGTCTTCCGAAATCCGCGACAAAGGAGAGTCGGCAATACTAAAGAATGCCTGTTGCTTTTGAAATGGAATTTTAGCTTTTCGTTCGCCCAACGATTTGGATTTGCGCCGCTTTTCCCATTTGTTTTCCTTCGTTTTCCAAACCTGAAAACACGATGAACCGACTCGCCTTTATCCGAAACCTCCTCGCCCTGGGAGCTGGCTCGATGGTCAGAGGGCTTCCGGTCAAAAATTACAGGAAATTCTATCTGCTTCAATGCTTTGTGGCGGGCTTCCGGTTTCATTCCGGCATGCAACACCTGGACCAAATGAAAGAAGGCGAGCTGCTGGACCTTCGCCGGGAACCCGACAATGCCTATGACGATTCCGCCATTGCCCTGTACTGGAACGAACTTAAAATAGGATACATCCCCAAAGAAGAAAATACCTTGCTGAGCCGTCTCCTCGATGCCGAAGCCCTGGAGATGATTGCCGAAATTACCCACCTGAAAAAGGAGGTCCGGCCCTGGGAGAATCTCCATATCGCAGTTTCTTTTCTCAAAGAATGGGACGGACCTTTGCCCGAAAGCAAAATGTATCTGGCAGAAGTTCAGTCCCCCGAATACCGCACCTTATCCGGACCTGAACGTCTCATTACCCGGATCCGGCGGCGCTCGGACGACATGCCTGCCAGCGAACCTGATTGGTACCGGTTTTTCGAGACCCATTCCAAAAACGACAGCATTTACAACCTCCTACACAGTTCCGGGTTGGACCCAACCTATCGGTATGGCGCTAAAACGGGGGACTATTTGCTGGTCAATCTGCACCGGACCAGCCCAGACTCCTGGACCGATTCTGTGACGGCCCTTGTTGACGAACTGTATACGGAAATCCTGAAACAGGCAGACGATCTGGAGGAACTGTTTGGGGAATCAGGCTATGTGGTGTTGTGTACCCGCGAGGCCGAACGACTTGTGCCCCGGATAGAAAAGCTGGTGGAGGTGACTGATAAATTGGGCAACCGATACATTGAAATGGTGCTAAAAGCCACCCAATAGTTTTTGGACAGAGGAGTCACTTTTCGGATGGAAGGATCCGTTTGAAACGGCATGGCTGTCGGGTTCTTTAGCCCAAAATATGCAATAGGAAATCTATTCCGTCCGCCTAAGGCGGATCAAATCAGAGTCCGCCAAAGGCGGACGCCTTTTCTTCTGTATCAGTAGCGCTGCTACGAATTTCGAATATAAGGTGCTGATTTTTTGAATTTTAGTCTCTCGTAACGAAGTCCTGACGCATAATCTGGGTTTATTTGACAAAAAGCAACAAAAATCTTCCGATCAGGAGTCGAAGCGGGACGGATCCCATGCCACGTCAGGAGGAAACAAAGCGGCCTGCCGTTTCCGCATTTCGTTGGCAATAAACTGACTTCCAGGTCCCTGAGCCTCCAGTCTGGCCATAATGTTGAGGTAGCTCTGTTCGTCCCGGTTTTGGCTGAGCTTGAAAACATTGTCGAGCTTTCGGGCCTGGATTTCAATCCCGGCAATTGCGGGCATCATTTTGCTTAGAAAGCTGTCGGGGAGGTTGTCGTAAAACGTAGGCGAATCCGTATTGCCATTTTCAAATTTCAGGGTCAGTTTTCGCATAAAGGCCATCAATTCATCCGGATTCATAAACCGGATTTCGCCCTGAACATGCACGCTCATGTAGTTCCAGGTGGAACCAATCTGAGGATTGGTGTACCAGGAGGCACTCACATAAGCCCC
>JBIPNA010000074.1:0-12175 GCA_044375665.1 Catalimonadaceae bacterium | reverse complement strand
CATTTCGTGGCAATATGTGGGAAGAAAATGAAACCAGTTCTTAACTTTTGAAATTGGCAAGTCTGCAACGCATCTTGCAGCCTGATCTAAATGTATGTCCAATTCCAGGCAATATTCGATTCACCGGCAAGTCAACAGCAAAAGCAGGAATTTTCAGGATTCGGGGGCCTCGGTGGCAATTCTTCAAATTCTTTCGTTCGGCGCCAGAACTGTGCTTTGTGAGGCAGAATCAATCCAACCCTGGGCTTTTGATGAGATACGGTTTACCCGGTCTATCCCTGAGAAAGAGAAATTGCATGAGACTGTTGGCTTTCTGGAAGAAAGTGCTTTTGGGCATTCTCAAATTAAACAGGTACATATTATCAGTCTTCCCCAGCCAGTAAGCCTGCTGCCCAGAGAAAGTTTTTCGGAGGCTTCGGCCTTGAGTTTGATGGAAAGACTTTGTCCGGAGACCAGCGACTTAGAAATAGACCATTCAGAAGTTTTACCAGGAATTGAATTGTTGTTTGGAATCCCCAAAAACTGGAAGTCGTGGTCGGATGGGTTGTTTCATCGCTCAGAAGTCCGATGGCATTCCGGAACAGCACATTTGATTTCTTATCTATCTGAACAAAACCAGGGGAATGGTCTGACTGCCTGGGTACTTACCTTTCCTGACAAGGTTCAAATTTTGGTTTTTGATGATGTGCAGCCCAGGTTTGTAAATTCATTTGATATTCAAACAGAAAACGATTTGCTGTATTTTGTTCTACTGGTATTGAATTCGGTGGGAATGGATCCCCAAACCGCCCGTGTTTGGCTGGGGGGAGAATTACTGGCTGGCTCTGCCGGTTTTGAGAAATTACAGCGGTATCTGGGGAACGCAGATTTTTTCAGACCTTTCAGACCCGGGTTCACTATGGATGGATTTGAGTTTCTCTACGAACCTCCTTATCTTGATCTTTTATCGTTCTGGGTTCAAAATTTCGGGGATAATTCCAACAAAAAATAATTTTTACAACCCTCTCTCTTTTCTATGCGTATTGCTGTTTTCCCAGGTTCTTTTGACCCGTTCACTCTTGGGCATAAAGACGTTGTCCTGCGATCATTATTTTTGTTTGATAAGGTAGTGGTGGCGTTGGGGCACAACTCAAGCAAAAAGCGTTACTTTTCTCTGGACCTGATGGTGGATAAAATCCAGGAAACTTTTTCAGAAGAGCCTCGGGTAGAAGTAGCGGTTTTTGATGGTCTTACAGCCCATTTCGCAAAAAAAACCGGGGCCAGGTTTATTTTAAGAGGCCTTCGGAACACCACAGATTTTGAATATGAAAACAGTATATCTCAGGCCAACAGGATGTTAAATCCAGAACTTGAAACTGTATTTCTGATAACTTCTCCGGAACTGTCCGCCATCCGGTCCACCATTGTTCGCGATATTCACGCATATGGAGAATCGGTCGATTCATTTTTACCTTATAAACTGTAAGCCAATGTTCAAATTCGTCTTAGCCCTTTGTTGCATCATTTGGGGAACCTTTGAAGTTTCGGGACAAACCTCAACAGCTACGATGAAAATCGACTGGATGACCATTGAAGAAGCAGAACAAGCCAATAAAAAAGAGCCCCGGAAAATCTTCGTTGATGTCTATACAAACTGGTGTGGCTGGTGCAAAAAGATGGATAAGACCACTTTCAGCGATTCATTGGTTCAGAAGTACGGGAAAGAAAAGTTTTACTTTGTAAAACTGAATGCTGAAGACCAGAACTCCATCATTTTCAAAGAGAAAGTCTTCCGGTACAATGCTCAAATGCAGGCAAACGAATTGGCAGTTCAACTGCTTAACGGACAGATGGGTTATCCCACCCTTGTGTTTTTAGATGAGAAAAGCACCCCGATCCAAACTTTTGGTAGTTACATGGATGCGAAGCAATTTTTGATGTTGCTACATTACTTTGGCGACAATGCCTACAGGAAGAAAAAAAGCCTGGATGAATTTGCCAAAGAGTTCAAGCCATAGGCCGCGAAGGTTTATTTGAACCTGGCAGAAATCCCAAAATTAGCGAAGCCAAAGGCACCTTTCCCTGCTTCAGCCATGAGTGCAAAATGGGTTCCGAGCATGTATCTGGCACCGAGAAAAAGGCCGGCAGAAGGATAAATCCTCAACCCATAGGTAGAGTGGGCATCTCTGAATTTTTGATCCACCCGCCAAACTCTGGAAACAAGGCCCGAGGAGATACCTGCATAAATATCCCACTCTTTTACATCCAGGCCAGCACCAAGATGTTGGTTAATAATGTCTGTTGCGTGCAAAACAAGCCTGCCACCGTAAGCCCAGGTTGACAATCTGCTTTTATAAGATTCACCTTTGTAGGTATCCGTAAAAGTACTGCGGACCAACCCAAGGTAGGGTCCAACAGCTAAGTGTGGTGTAATGGAATACTCAAGGGAGAGCTGGACAGGAAAATAAGATTTCCGGTTTCCGATCTGTGGAAAACCAATCAAGCCAATGGTTGTACTTGCCTGAAACCAAAGTGCACCTTTTGAAAAGGCCCACTTGGAGCCTGTGGTCGGAAAGCTCATTCCAAGAAAGTCTTCATCCAGTGGCGATGAAGTTGAAAATTGAGGGATTTTATCAGCCAGGCCTTTTCCTGAAAAACCATGGGATTGAAAAACGGCAAAAAGGAAAACCATCCCTGATAAGAACTTTTTCATGAGTAGTGCGGATTTGGAAAGTGGAATTGCAAAATTATCTGAATGATGTTTACGCATGGTAGTTGAATGACCGCATGTACTGAAAAAAGAGAGAACAAAGAAAATGTGAAGTGTTATGGGCGCCTGATCAATACCCGAAACGAAACAGAATTGGAAATGAAGCAGTTAGACGAATTAAACTAAGGCATTAAAAATAAAACTGGTGTGCAAGGAGATTCGTGATTTCATTTGTTCAACCTAAAAATTCATTATGACGCAACATTGGTTGATAACCGGAGTATCTTCAGGATTGGGCAAGGCACTGGCATTAGAGGTGGCCAGCCGGGGCCATAAAGTCAGTGGCACATTAAGAAAAGAAGCGGATATCAAAACTTTCGAAGCCCTATCTCCAAATCACTTTCGGGGCTATCTTGCAGATGTCCGGGATTTTTCAGCCCTTGAAAGAGCGGTTAACGAGAGCTCCCAAAGATTTGGTTCCATTGATGTTTTGGTAAACAATGCAGGTTATGGTCTGGTAGGTGCCGTGGAAGAATTGAGTAATGAAGAAGTCCGGGACCAGATGGAAGTGAATTTCTTTGGTGCCTTGCGGCTGACCCAATTGGTTTTGCCGGGCATGCGGGTCAGAAGGAAGGGGCATATTTTCAATATTTCTTCCATTGCAGGAATGAATGGATCACCTGGCTTAGGGCTTTACAATGCCAGCAAGTTTGCTTTGGAAGGAATGAGCGAAGGATTGATGCTGGAAACGAGGCACCTGGGTTTGCAGGTCACCATTGTAGAGCCGGGGCCATTCAGAACCCATTGGGCCGGATCTGGCCTGGTGCATGCCAAAATCAACATTCCGGATTATGCGGAGGTGACAGGTCTGTTGCGTTCAAGATTGGCGGCGGTCGATCAGCAACAACCAGGTTCTCCGGAAAAGGCTGCCAAACTGATTTGCGATGTTGCATTACAAAAAGATGCGCCTTTACGTCTTCTTTTGGGAAAACCGGCTTATCAGGTCATTGAAGCCAAAATCAAAAGACTAACTTCAGAGTATGCCAAATGGAAAGAAAAAGGGGAACGGACGGATTTTGAATAAAAAAAATCTACTTTTGCTTTTCAAATCCTAAAAAGCAAAAAAATGCGAAATATTTTTACCTTTCTACTCATTTATTTTCTATTAGGTGCAAAGCTCTTCGCCCAAGTTCCTGGATCGCTGGATATTGATTTCAACGGCGGTACTGGAGCTAATGATGTAGTTTACTACATTGAAAAATATCCAGGAAACAGGATAGTTGCTGCAGGAAAATTTTCAAGTATTAATGGCACTCCTGCGAAAAATATTGTCCGACTCACCCCATTTGGAACTATTGATCCGACTTTTCAAGTAGGTACTGGCCCAAATGGTGACATTTGGGTCATTTTAGTTCAGCCTGATGGAAAAATATTAATTGGCGGTGACTTCACGTCATTCAATGGTGTTCCTTCTGGAAGAATTGCAAGACTAAATCAGGATGGTTCCTTGGATCAAAGTTTTAATGCCGGAACTGGTGCTAACTCTTGGGTTTACATGTTACTTAGACAAAATGATGGGAAAATATTGGCTGGAGGAACGTTCATTGGATTTGGAGGGACCAACAGAAACCACATTGTAAGGTTAAATCCAAATGGTTCCATCGATACGACATTCAATCCAAAATTTAATGGCAAAGTCTCAAATGGAGCGATCTTCCCTGATGGAAAAATCATTCTAGGAGGTACTTTCACCAGTCATGGTCAAACGCCGTGTAATAACATTTGTAAAGTAAAAAATGATGGAAGCTTAGATTCTTCATTTGTTATTGGAAGCGGAGCAAGCCACGAAGCCAGAACTTTTGCAATTCAGCCAGATGGAAAAATTATTGCAGGAGGATATTTCTTAACCTATAACGGACAACCTAAAAGAAGAATAATGAGGCTGAATCCGAATGGAAGCCTTGATCAGTCCTTCCTCGCAGGAACCAATGATGCAGGTCCAGTTTACCGGGTAGAACACTTATTGAATGGGAAAATCCTGGTAATGGGAAATTTTTCAAATTTCGAAGGTTCGGGAGATTCTTTTTTGACAATGTTAAATCCGGATGGCACAGTCGATCCCACCTTTAACTCCGGAACGGGTCCAAATAATGCCGTCCAAACCAGCCATACTTTGGGAACTGGAAAAATTGCAATTGGTGGATTTTTTACCTCATATAATGGAATCTTAAGATCAAGAATTGCAGTTATTTATGGAGATTCTGCACTTCCTGTGGATACCTCCACTACTACCTTTATTCAAGGTAAAGTTTTTGTCAACAAAAACGGGAACTGCACCCAGGAAACAGGAGAAAAATTTCAGTTGTACCGCATTCTGAAAGCCGAGCCAGGTCCCTATTGGGCGAGCACTTCTGGTACGGGTAATTATCAAATACTTGCAGATACAGGCAACTACACCATTAAACAAGTAAAAAGTTCCCTGGAACAACTGCTTGAAGTTCAATACTGCCCACCCAATGGTGCAGATCAGACGGCAGATCTGGCCCAGTATGGCGACACCGTAACAGGAGTTGACTTTTCCAATACCATCCAGGAATGTCCTCTTTTAAAGATTGAAGTTTCTTCCAACAGAAGACGCAGGTGTTTCCGCAACCAAACCTTTATTTCCGTTTCCAATTTTGGCACTGCTACTTCTGTTCAACCCAAAGTATATCTGAAGATGCCCAACCTTGTGCATCTACTCAGTGCTTCCCAAAATTTCACATTCAATGCCACAGACAGCGTCTACGAATTCCAGCTGGATTCCATCTTGCCAAACCAGATGCGTGTCATCCAGGTGATTGATTCTGTGGCTTGTATCCCAGGTGTGATGGGATTAGAGCAATGTACCCAGGTTTGGGCTACCCCTTCAAATTCATGTGTTCTGCCAAATCCTTCCTTTGATGGTGTGAATTTGGTTGTCACGGGGTCGTGTGTTGGTTTTGTGCCGAAATTCAAAATAAAAAATACTGGCCCTTCCATGACTTCGTCAAGAAACTATCAGGTCTTTTCTGATAGCCTTTTGGTTGAGTCACAGCCATTTTTGCTTGCTGCAGGCGACAGTATAGAAATAGCGATTATCGGTTCAGACCCTTTTGCAGTTGTAAGGCTTGAGGCACCCCAATCTCAGAACCATCCTTTCTCTTCATTTGCTTCAGCAACGGCTCCCTGCAATTTTGCTCCAAGGCCTTCTGATTTTTTTGCCCAAAATGATGAAGATCCGATAACTGCCACTTCCTGTATGCCCATTCTGGACAGTTATGATCCCAACGACAAATTGGTATCGCCGAAAGGAAGTACGAACCAGGGCAATGTCTTACCTGGAAAATACTTTACCTATACCGTGCGGTTTCAGAATACAGGAAACGATACGGCATACAATGTTGTTGTTGTTGATACTTTGGATCCGAACCTGGACCCTTCAAGTCTGGAACTATTGGGTTCGAGCCATAATTACAGTTTTTCCATCAGCGGAAAAGGAAATCCTGTTTTGAAATGGCGGTTTGCAAATATTTTGTTGCCGGATAGCTTTGTAAATGTCGTTGCTTCAAACGGATTCCTAACCTTCAGGGTAAAGGCAAAACAAGGAACGCCTCTGGGAACCCAGATCAGAAACAATGCTGATATTTATTTTGACTTTAACGATCCGATTCGTACCAATACAACGCTCAATACACTTTTTGTCCCTACAGTTACTCCTGGCGTTATCGATTCAGTTCAGATTGTGACCTCTGGAAAACAGGTTGTTGAAAATTTGTTTTCAGTTAAAATTTATCCGAACCCGTCGAAAGGAAAAGTTTTTGTAGAAAGTGGACAGCAAAAATTAACAATCCGGCTTTTTTCTGTTACCGGAAAGGAAGTCTTCATGGCAAAAGAAGTAACGGGTCCGATTGAAATGGGGCAAATTCAAAAAGGCTTGTATCACCTGGAAATTTCCGGTCCCGGAGGAAAAGTATTTCGTAAACTGATTTTGGAATAGGCCTGAAATTAGGCAACCAAACTGTTCCGATTTACCTTGCAGCTTTAAATGGAGTTGCAAGGTTTTTTTATTTTCAGGGGATTTCGCTTTCCAATCTTTTATGGATTACTGGCGGTGTCCATTCTATGGCTTTTTTCCTGTAATGACGGAATATCACCAGTATCCCCGGTACCCGACGTCCTGGTTCGGGAGGAGGTAAATCTAAATTCTATAGGGGCTCAACCTTTGCGACAAAGGGACGGGAATTTTATTTACATCTCAGGTGGCATAAAAGGCATCATTGTGTATCGGAAAAGGCAGGATGAATTCCTGGCATTTGAGCGCAAAAGCCCATTTAACCTGGAGGAAGATTGTGGAATTCTAAAGGTCCCATCCTCGCAGTTTTATATGGAAGATACCTGCCATCAATGTACATTTAACTGGGAAGGTCAGCCGCTTAGCGGTCCCTGCAGATCTATTGCCAAACAATACCGGGTTCAATACTCCAACGCTTACACTTTATTGATTACCAACCCATGAGCCAAAGGAAAGACTATTTGTCCGGGGAGCAATCCTCCGTTAGTCCAAACGAAAAAGACATAGAGCGGGCACTGCGGCCGCTGAGTTTTGAAGACTTTGCAGGTCAGGCCCCGATACTCGAAAACTTAAAGGTGTTTGTCCACGCAGCAAGACTTCGTGGGGAAGCACTGGATCATGTTTTGTTGCATGGCCCTCCCGGATTAGGGAAAACCACCTTAAGTCATATCATTTCAAATGAGCTGAACTCGCAAATCCGGATTACCTCCGGCCCTGTTTTGGAAAAACCGTCTGATCTGGCCGGGTTGTTGACCAATCTTCAGCCGAATGATGTTTTGTTTATCGATGAGATCCATCGGTTAAACCCTGTCGTTGAAGAGTATTTATACTCGGCAATGGAGGATTACACGATTGACATTATGCTGGATTCAGGTCCCAATGCCCGTAGTGTTCAGATTTCCCTTCATCCATTTACATTGATCGGGGCCACTACCAGATCCGGATTATTAACTTCGCCATTGAGGGCCCGGTTTGGCATAAACTGCAGGCTGGAATATTATGATGCGCAGTTATTAACTCAAATTGTTCACCGTTCGGCGGGTTTATTAAAAACGCCCATTGAGGGTGAAGGTGCATTTGAAATTGCCCGGAGAAGTCGCGGAACCCCACGGATTGCAAATACACTTTTACGCAGGACCAGGGACTTTGCACAGGTAAAAGGAAACGGGACCATCACCCTTGAAATTGCCAGAATAGCACTGAACGCATTGCACGTAGATCAACATGGCCTGGACGAAATGGACAACCGCATTTTGAATACCATCATTCAAAAATTCAAAGGCGGACCTGTTGGTCTATCCACCATTGCAACTGCGGCAGGAGAAGAGGCAGAAACTATTGAAGAAGTATATGAACCTTTTTTGATTCAGGAGGGTTATATCAAAAGGACCAGCCGGGGACGAGAGGCAACAGCACTAGCCTACAAACATCTGGGTCTTCCGGAACCAGGAATCCAGGGCGGTTTATTTGACCTGATGTAACCAAATGAAAACCCGGTTTTTTCAGACCGCTGCAAAAATCGGTCTGATGCTCCTTTTGATGGTGAACTCGGCCTGTTTCCGGAGGTTTCAGATGACCGAAAAGGAAATAGAAACTTTCTTTGCCGATAAAGGAGGCGTTCCCCCCTCCTACTGGTTGAACGAAGACAACCTGCCTGTTCATTGGGTTCAGACAGGTTCAGACAGCCTGCCATTGCTGTTGTTTATCCATGGGGCGCCAGGTGCCTGGTATGGTTATATTCAACTCATGGCCAATACGAAATTGAAAAAGCACTTTGCGCTTGCCTCTGTAGACCGGCCAGGTTACCACAGATCCGGAAAAGCAGGAAAGCAAGTCTCTATCCAGGAACAAGCCCGGTTGATTTCAGGAATCCTGAGAAACAACCCTGAGCGACCTGTATACATTTTGGGTCGATCTTATGGTGCTCCGATAGCAGCTGAAATAGCAGCGAGGTATCCCAAACAGGTTCGGGGTTTGATGTTGGTGGCCCCGGCGGCAGACCCTGACAAGGAAAAATTCTGGTGGTTTTCTCCCCTGGTTCAATACCCACCATTACGCTGGATTTTCCCAAAACCGATACGGAGAGCCTCTTCAGAAAAGTATGCGCATCGAAGGGAGCTACGAAAGATGGTCAATTCCTGGTCAGAGGTTACTTGCCCGACCCAAATTCTTCAGGGTGGGAAAGATTTTATTGTTTACCCTTCCAATGCCTGCTTTGTTGATTCAGCGATGTGTTCGTCTCAAAGACTGGTAAGGTTCTTACCGGAAAACGGACACCTGATCACGAGAGAACAGCCTGAACTTGTGGTAGACTTATTGATTGAGTTAAAACAGGGTCGGTTGTATTAGGCCAAAAGCATCCGGACTTTCATCAGGAACATCAATTTCGATTTACAGCAATCAACCTTGTCCTGCATCAGCAAATCCCTGAAACCAAAAAGGGCTTCAGGGAATGAATTGGGAACAAAAGCCCCCAAGAATATTGATCCCGGTTGTTAACGGACGATGGTTTGTTCCCTTCCGGGTCCGGTTGAAATATGGGATACAGGCACTCCCAATTGTTCTTCCACAAACTGACAATACCGTTTGAATGAATTTGGTAAATCTGTCCAGTTGCTGGCTTTTCCGAGACCGGAAGGCCAGCCTTCCATGCTATAGAAAACCGGAGCGGCAGGTGTATGAACCAAATCATAAGGAAGTTCATATTGAATGTTCCCTGCATCTTCCAGGTAGGATGTGCAAATTTTGACATCATCAAAAACATCCAGCACATCCCCTTTCATGATCCAGATTTCAGTGGTCCCGTTTACCATATTGGCATACCTGAGGGCAGGCAGATCCAACCAGCCTGTCCTTCTTGGCCTGCCTGTAGTGGAACCAAATTCATGTCCGGCGACCCTGATTTTTTCACCTGTTTCATCAAGGAGTTCAGTTGGAAAAGGACCGCTTCCAACCCGGGTGGCATAGGCTTTGGTTATTCCAATAACTTTTCGAATGTGGCGAGGAGCGATTCCCAAACCGGTGCAAGCACCGGCAGCTGTGGTAGAAGAAGAGGTGACGAAAGGGTAACTGCCAAAATCGATATCGAGCATGGCTCCCTGAGCGCCTTCGGCGAGTATGGTTTCACCTTTGCCCAGCCACTCGTTGAGCAAATACTCTGTATTGGTAATTTTGAAGGAACGCATATGCTCCAGGGCAGAAAAGAAAGCTTCCTCCATTTCCGGAAGGGCAGTTTCCGCCAGATCCACTTCCCCAAGGGTTTGAAAATGTGCAGCCTTGAGCTGCTGGTATCGTTGATCAAATCCTTTTTGAAGAATGTCCCCAAGGCGAATACCTTGTCGTGCATATTTATCCTGGTAGCTCGGACCAATTCCTTTTAAGGTAGATCCGATTTTCAAATGCCCACGAGATGCTTCATTGGCTTTGTCCAGGAGTTTATGGGTAGGAATAATGATCTGGGTCCGGTTTGAAAGAAAGAGGTTGTCGCGGACTTCCATTGACTTTGCTTCCAATGCGGTCACTTCCTTCAAAAAGACAGCGGGATCTAACACCACGCCATTTCCTATTACATTCCGGGTATCGGGTCGGAAGATGCCGGATGGAATCTGGTGGAGGACATGCTTTTCACCATTTACCACGAGGGTATGTCCGGCATTAGGCCCTCCCTGGAAACGGGCAACCACCTGGTATTCCGGGGCAATAAAATCGACAACTTTTCCTTTTCCTTCATCCCCCCATTGGAGACCCAGCAAGACATCAATCGGCATTCTTTCCTATAATTTCAAAATAAAATTTTCTGTATCTGATTTCCCTTCAGGCAAACATCAAGGCTTTTGTTCATCTCCCTGCTCAGATTTGAGGGCATTCAACCTGGTTTTCGCACCCTGGATGGTCTCTTTATCGGATGCATTTTCGATGATGGATTTAAGGGTGGCCTGGGCCTGGAAGTTTTCCTTTAAGGCGATATAGTTGTCAGCCATCAAAAGAAATCCCTTGTTGTACCATTTGGGATAAGCGGAGAACCTACTTTTTAGCTCAAACAACGCAGCCAAGGACTCATTGTATTTTTTCTGGCGGAAAAAGACATCGCCGACCAGGTATTGTGCCTCGGCACCATTGATATCCTGAGCGTTATTAACGGTAGTGAGGAGTTCATCAATCGCCTTTTCATATTCGCCCTTCCCGACAAAAACCTTAGCGGCATAAAGGGATGCTTTATTCATCACATCCTGGGAGAGATTTTCTTTTTTCAACAATTCTGAAGTCAAAACAGAAACCGAATCGTATTTTCCCAACTGGAAAAGGCATTCTGTCAGGCCGAGGGTAGCATTGTTGATGTCTTTCGCAGAGCGGGCAACGCCATCCAGCAAATTGGAGTAGTGCCGGGAAGCCGCCAGGAAATCACCTGCGCCATATTCCAGCTCTGCTGTTCGAAACATGGACCTTATATACCAATTGCTTTTTCCCTGTTGAACAATTTCTTTGTAAAGGACCAAAGCTTCGGATTTACTTCCACCCCGGTATTGTGACTCTGCAAGAAAAAATCTGGCTTCCGGAACGAAACTTGAGCCAGGATAATTTTTAAGATACTCCTGAAAACCTGTAATGGCCTTTGCGTACTTCTGGTTGTTGTAAAGGGCTTTGCAGGTTTCAAATTCAATGCTTTCCAATGCATCTGATTCTGGATTGGCTTTCTTGTATTTACCAATGTACACGTTTAGCTGGTCAACATCTCCCGTTTGAACCAATGCTTCCTGAAGACCGAGGATGGCTTGATTTGCAGCTGGATGTGCAGGGTACTCATTTAGAATTACCTTATAGTCTTCAACTGCAGCACCAAACTCCTTCAGATTGGAAGCAGAGGCACCCCGGTTTAAATAACAATAAGGCAAAACCGGACTACCGGGCATGTTTGAAATGATTTGAGAATAGCCTTTAATGGCAGCCTGATAGTTGGTAGACTCAAAGTCCATCTGGGCTTTCTGAAACAAGGCCTGATCGTAAAGGGGGGAAGATTTATACTTTTCAACCACCAAAGAAAAATTGGTGCGTGCATTTTCAAAATCCTTCAGGACAGCGTAAACCACTCCTTTTTGATAGAAAGCATAATCCATTTCAAAGGTCTTGGCATCTATGGCTTTGTCATACCCTCTCAAGGCTGCGGGATAATCTTTGGTTGCATAAAGGCAATCGGCTAGGCGCAGCAAGCCATCCGCATAGTTGGTGCGCTGAGGGGTTTTTTCTGCCTCTGCTACAAACTCCCTGAAATAACCAAGGGCTTTCGAGTATTCCTTCAGGTTGAAGCTGGCATAACCCAATCCGAATTTTGCTTTTGAAAAATAGGGTGTCTGACCTGAACCCTCGACTTTCTGACATGCCAGGTATGCAGTTTG
>JBIPNA010000073.1:0-12226 GCA_044375665.1 Catalimonadaceae bacterium | reverse complement strand
CTGGTGGTTGCTGGGTCACTGATACCTCTGCTAAGGTACCTGTTAATCCAGGTGACATTACCGTTTGCAGGATCAACCTTGCAGACATAAGCTTCCGGTGGATTTGAATTGTAGCCCTGATTGTCGTCTATACCTGCCAATACAATTGCCTTTTCATTTCCGAAAGAAGCAAGGTGCATGGATCCTAAAAATGAAACTGAAGTCCCGCCTGTAGGCACAATGGGTTGTGCATAAATGAAATTTCCATCTTTGGTATATTTAGCCAAAAATGTTCCTCCCCAGCCAATATTGAAGTTGGCACTTAGTACCGGATCAGGATTAAAATCAGGATTCATAAACAGCCCACCAGCCAGGTATACATCGCCCGATGGGTCTGCCAACACCTGTTTGAAATTTACATCAAATATGGATGTAATTTGGTTTGCCCTCCAGGATGTGGAATTTTCACGTGGAGAAAAAGCCCAGGCGCATTGCCCATTGGAGGTTGAAAAACTGGACAGGAAAAATCCGGCTGTTGGTTGGGGAGTTGCTGAGTTGGTTTCAAAAAGAGCATCTACCACAATAGGTGTGCTACCCAAAGGATTGAAGTTTATACCTTCTCCGTAAATATCACCAGTGAGAAGCACCCGACCATTGAGGTTGTCTATAGCCAGATTATGGCCTTCGTCAAGTTCTGATGAACTACCAATTCCCGCTACCCATTGGCAAACATTGGAAGCATTATACTTTGCAAGAAAAATATCCCGGCTGCCTGCGTTTGAAGTGGCCGTTTTGCCATTACCAAAAGAGACGTTATTCCCTCTAAACCAGCCACAAACATATTGATTGCCAGCATTGTCAAACTTATTGTCATAAATTTCAACGGCTGTATTTGCTGTTTTGATAGTCGTAATGTTTTGCTGGGTCAGCGTATGTTGCGCCAGTCCGGAATGGACGAAAGTACTCCCCAAAATTAAACACATGACAGCCATTGCAAGGAACCGGAAAATGGATGGTTTTATGCCATTGAAAGGAGATAGTAAACAAAATAGGAACGCAAATCGGGCTGTAGTTTTCATGGTTTGGTCAAATTGGAAAATCAAAAATGCGAACAGGATATTTGCCAAAAACTCATTAATTAGAATTGGGCTATTTTGAGTGAGTAAGCTGCAATTGTGGAAGGTTATTTGGTAGACTTGGCCAATGGATACATCAAACCTTCAACCGAGGTGCAGCCCTGGATTTTTTTAAAAACCATAATAGAAGTGAAGATTTGAAAATATTCACAACCAAACATCAATTGACCACTTTGCAGAATGTATAGATCTGAGGTCCTTGCTCCTGCGAGAAGTGCCAAAAACTTCCCATCTAGAAAGTATTGCAAATTGTTCGGCTGAATTGCCTTTCAAAATTGAAACCTCTTAGCGGATAAATATGGCAAGTTTTTAAGCACCAGAATGACTTTCAGTAACCCTATTTCAGAATAATACTGTATAATTTTAGGGGATCTCTTTGAACTAAATTCAGATTAGTTGGTCAAAAACAGTGAACGTTTTTTAGGCTTGGACACTTTAATAACTGTCAATTTTTTGCTTTCTTTCATTTCTCCACCATCACAAACGCTCCCCAGTAATACGGATCGGGGTATTTGGCCTTCAGCTCTTTCTGGGCTTTGAGGACGGCGGAGCGTTTGTACTTAGACCTGGAAGGTTTCCAAAACCTTCCGGGTCTGGGTTCAGTTTGCGATTTTGTCACTCCAGGACCAATCCCAAACCGATGGTTGAAAAAGGAAAAAAGATTGGGGATAAAAAAGTGTAACCCCTCAGCGCTGCTACGCTTCTCGGGTATAAGACGCTGATTTTTGCATACCAGGCGCTCACAACGAATTTCCGATACGGAATTTGGGATTATCTTAGATTTGTAAAACCATTTATTATCCTATGGATAAACAATTCAAACCTTCAACAGGCCAGCTCATTATAAATGATTCAGAAGAAAAGAAACTTGAGCGGCGGCTTGCGATGACCCATGAAGAAAGATTTTTTCTGATGATGAAGTTGATGAGGGCTCAAAAGTTGATGAAGGCAGCTGTAATTGTCCATAAATAAGAGCCATAATCATGGATATAATGGATGAAGAGGTAATAGCACTTTGGGCAAAATTTCACCAGCTGGGATTAAAATACATCATGGTTGGAGGATTTGCCACCAATCTCCATGGCCACGTCAGAACAACAGAAGATATTGATATCTGGATTGAAAACTCTTTGACCAACCGAATCAGGCTTAGAACTGCTTTAAAAGAACTTAATATAGGTGATTTTGAGTCTATTGAAACCATCGAATTTATACCCGGCTGGTCAACGATCAGACTTAATTCCGGAATTGAACTGGATGTAATGACCTTTCTCAAGGGTTTTTCAGAAGAGAAATTTGAGGAATGTTATAAAATGGCATCAATAGCGACCATCCAAAATATCTCCATTCCATTTCTACATATCAATCATCTCATTGAGGAAAAGAAAATAGTGGGCAGGGAAAAAGATAAAAGTGATGTAGTCGTTTTGGAGAAGATCCAAAAGAGGGGAAACAGTTGAGATGGAACTATTCCCCCACCATCACAAAAGCGCCCCAGTAATAGGGATTTGGATACTTGGCTTTGAGTTCTTTCTGGGCTTTGAGGAAGGCCGAGCGTTTGGAGTTTGCGGTCTGTCCGCCTGAGGTGGAACCGACCGCGTTGCCCAGCCAGTTTCTGTAAAAACCCACCATCAACTCCTGGGTAGCCTCATCATCCACTTTCCACAAACTCATAATCAAAGAGCGGGCTCCTGCCACCTTAAACGCTCTCTGCAAACCATACACCCCTTCTCCATTTTTGATTTCACCAAGTCCTGTTTCGCATGCTGAAAGCACAACCAGATCGGTGTTGTCCAGGTTCAGGTTCATGGCTTCGTAGGCGGTGAGGATACCGTCTTCGCCTTCATTCTTTTCACCCTTTAAGGTAGATCCTGCACCTGCAAGCATTAAGCCTGACCTTAGAAGTGGGTTACTACCTTTGGTGCTGTCGGGTTGAAAGAAACCGTGGGTGGCAATGTGCAAAACCCTTGGTTTGTAGCTTTCTTTTATGTTTGCTTCCAGTGCTTTTTCCTGGGTATAGTTTTTCACTTCCCAGCCTTTGGCCGCAAGAACATCGGCAATTCTATCCACTTCCACTTTAGTGCCAGGAAGTTCAACCAGCTCTCCCATTGATCCCAGCTGGAAGCCAAAGCTTGTTTCCTGACTTTTCCACTCCGTAGTTGCAACACCTGCGGTTGATCCGGCAGTGTAGTAGTTGGGAAAGCCCACCAGTTCCGCCAGTTTGTTTTCCTCTTCAGCCATATTGGGATTTACCAGATCCTTGGTGGCCGTAACCATGCGGACTTCCTTCTCCTCCAGCAGATACTTTTTTGTTTTAGGGTTATACAGGGTATTGAGGTTGATGTTGTGAAAAACGCCGTCTGGTGAGAAAAAAACCCGGGTGCTGGTGCCCAGTTTGGTGCCTATTTTCGACCAGAACTTTCCGTAGGATTGGTTATCAGGGATTTGTTTGGAAATGGAGTTCTGGTAAAACTTAAGTGCTTTATCTTCCAGTTCATTTCCATTTTTGAGCAGCACCATTTCCGGGTAAACCGATCCGGGTTTTACAATCAGGGCGGCATAGTAAATGGTGTCTGTAAGTCCTTTTACCTTATACACAGGTTTCTTCGGGTCGCTGGTATCGGTTACGGTTTTTTCGATGCCAGGTTTTTTAACCCGAATCATTTCAATGGCAGCCTCTCCAGGTTTCAGGGCTTTTTGCACATCCTTCCAGTTGATGAGTTTCTTGTCGGCCAGTTTGGCAAAGTTCTCTGACCGAAGGGAAAGCTCTTTTTCCATTTTTTCGGTTTTGGCCTGAACCGAATCGATGCCTGCTCTTTCTGTGGAATCGGTGGACTGGAGCAGTTTGTTCAGCCTGGCCTGGATGGCTTCCCAATCGTTGTACAGGTTGAACAGTTTCTTATCCCCACTGGTTTTGATTCTATGTTTCCACTTGGCCGAACTATTCAGTAGGAGGCCTTTGGAAACAAGTTGGTCGTTGTACAATTCAGAAGCAATCGCCCTTTTTGTATCAAATCTTGAAATACAAAAAGATTTGAACACTTCATGATAGTTGGCAAGTTTGTTTTCATAAAACAGCAATTTTTCATGGTCAGACAGAAAAGGAAAATAGCGATGAATCTCAATTAACTTCATCGCATTCAAGTCCAGGTAATAAGCCTCAGCTTTATTCATTTGGCCTTTAGCAAAATGCAGATTCCCCAGGTTGGAAATTGAAAAAGCCAAATCAGGGTGAGTTTCCCTAAAGGCTATTTTTCGGATTTCCAATGCCTTAAGGTGGTATGGCTCAGCTTTGGTGTAATTGCCCATATTTCCATACAACACCCCCAGGTTGTTGATGGCATGCGCTACTTTCTCGTGATTTTCACCCAGGGCTTTTTTCCAGATTTCCCAGGCCTGAATAGAACATGATTCCGCTTTGAGGTAATTGCCCATATACAAGTATATGATTCCCAGATTGTTTAGGGTTTGGGCCACCTCGGGGTGATTTTCACCAAGGGCTTTTTTTCTGATTTCCAGGGCCTGGAGATAGTATGATTCCGATTTGGGGAAATTGCCCATAATCTCGTGCAAGTACCCCATGTTATGCATCGAAGTGGCAAAATCGGGGTGGTTTTCACCAAGGGCTTTTTTTCTGATTTCCAATGCATGAAGTAAATAGTCCTCGGCCTTTGGGTAATTGCCCAGATCCTTGTACAAACCTCCCAGATTGTCTATGGTTTGGGCAACATCGGGGTGATTTTCCCTACCGGCTTTTTTACTGATTTCTAATACCTTAAGGAAACAGGACTCTGCCTTTTGGTAATTGCTCAAATACATATACAAGTTCCCAAGATTGTTTAGGGTACCGGCCACCTCGGGGTGATTTTCACCAAGGGCTTTTTTATCGATTTCAATAGATTGAAGGTAATAGTCCTCCGCTTTGGGGTCATTGCCTATAATTTGGTACAAAATCCCAAGATTGTTTAGGATTTGGGCTAATTCGGGGTAATTTTCTTCAGCTGACTTTTTTCTGATTTCCAATGCCTTAAGGAAACTCGACTCTGCCTTGGGGTAATTGCCCATATACAAATACAAGGACCCCAGATTGTGTGCCAAAATGGCTACACCAAGGTGATTCTCTCCAAGGGCCTTTTTTTGGATTTCCAATGACTGAATGTAATAGGGCTCTGCTTTGGGGTAATTGCCCAAATTAATATACAAGTTCCCCAGGTTGTTTTGGGAACTGGCCACTTCTGGGTGATATTCCCCAAAGGCTTTTTTTCTGATTTCCATTGCCTGAAGGTAATAGGGCTCTGCTTTGGGGTAATTGCCCAAATCACTATACAAGTTCCCCAGATTATCCAGGGAACTGGCCACATCAGGGTGGTTTTCACCGAGTGTCCTTTTTCGGATATCCAAACCCTTAAGTAAAACAGGTTCTGCCTCCTTTCCTTTTCCAATCTGGCTTAGGGCAGTGCCCCAGACATGATGGGCGAAGCCATACTCAGGACTGGCTTCCATTTTGGCCTGTTTGAGTTTTTCCACCCATTGCTCGGCAAATGGAAGCACTTTTTCAAATTCCTTTCGGTTTTGGTATTTTTCTACAGAATCCTGTAAGGGGGCTTTCTTTAATGGGGCTTGATTTAAATTTTGGGCAAAGCTCTGCCATACAATAAGATAGCTGAGAACCGAAAGGAAAAGAAAGCGGGAAAAATCCATTTCAGACAAAATGCGCATCGAATTTGGGAAAATTGACAGCTTTAAAATTTTCATGGATTTTTATTGGGTTGATTTATTCCCCTACTAACACAAACGCCCCCCAGTAATATGGATTCGGATATTTGACCTTCAGTTCTTTCTGGGCTTTAAGAAATGCAGCTCTCTTGGAAGTTCCGGCCAACCAATGCTTATAAAAACTCACCATCAACTCCTGGGTAGCCTCATCATTCACCTTCCACAAACTCATAATCAGGGACCGGGTGCCAGCTACTTTGAAAGCCCGCTGCAAACCATATACCCCTTCGCCATTTTTCACCTCACCCAAACCAGTTTCACAAGCGGAAAGGACAACCAAATCCGTATTGTCCAGATTAAGGTTCATGGCTTCGTAGGCGGTGAGGATGCCGTCTTCACCTTCGTTCTTTACGCCTTTTAAGGTGGAGCCAGCACCGGTGAGCATGAGTCCGGAACGAAGCAGCGGATTGCTGCCTTTCGTTGTGTCGGGTTGAAAAAAGCCGTGGGTAGCAATGTGGAGTAATCTTGGCTTATAGGATTCCTTGATGTTTGCTTCCAAAGCACTAGAACCGGTGTAGTTTTTAACCTCCCAGCCTTTGCTCTCCAGAATGCCTGCAATTTTATCCACTTCTGTTTTGGTACCGGGCAATTCGGCCAGGGTTCCCACAGATTCCAGACGAAGGCCATAACTCATTTCCGGACTTTTTCGCTCTGTGGTAGAGACCGAAGCAGTTGGACTGTTTGCATAAAAACTGGGAAAGCCCACCAGCTCAGCCAGTTTGTTTTCTTCTTCAGCCGGACTGGGGTTCACCAGGTCTTTGGTAGCAGTGACTATGCGTATGTCCTTTTCTTCCAGCAAATACTTTTTGGTTTTGGGATTGAAAAGGGTGTTCAGGTTAATGTTGTGAAACACCCCATCAGGTGAAAAATACACCCGGTTGCTTGTACCCAGTCTGGTTCCTATTTTCTCCCAGAACTGTTGATAGGATTTCTCGTCAATCACTTTTCCATTTACAGCGTTCTGGTAAAACTTCAGGTATTTGCCTTCCAGGTCGTTGCCGTTTTTGAGCAAAACCATTTCGGGGATGAGAGATTCCGGTTTTACAATCAGAGCGGCATAGTAAATGGTGTCTGTCAGGCCTTTTACCTTGTAAACAGTTTTCTTGGGGTCGCTGGTATCGGTTACGGTTTTTTTAATACCAAACTTTTGAACCCGGATCATTTCAACGGCAGCCTCTCCAGGCTTGAGGGCTTTTTGCACATCCTTCCAGTTGATGAGTTTCTTATCGGCCAGTTTGGCAAAGTTTTCGGAGCGAAGGGAAAGCTCTTTTTCCATTTTCTCGGTTTTGGCCTGAACCGAATCGATGCCTGCTCTTTCAGTGGAATCGGTGGATTGAATTAACTTGTTGAGTTTATTCTGACTCATCTCCCAATCGTCATACAAACGATTGAGCTTTTTGTCTCCTGCGGTTTTTATGCGATGCTTCCATTTTGCTGAACTATTAAGCAACAATCCCTTTGTCGCCAATTGGTCGTTGTACAAATCAGCGGCAATTGCCCTTTTAGCAGCATATCTGGCAATGCAAAAAGATTTGAATTCTTCCTGAGTTGCGGAAAGGGTATTTTCATAAAACTGCGTCTTTTCATTGTCAGACAGAAAAGGAAAGTAACGTTGAATCTGGGCTTGTTTTTTACCATTCCAATCCAGGTACCGGGCTTCAGCTTTCTCCATTTGTCCCTGGCTAAAATGTAACTGGCCAAAACCAAAAATTGATTTCGCTACTTCTGGGTGATTTTCCCCAAGGGCTTTTTTGCGGATTTCCAAAGCCTGCAGGTAATAAGGCTCAGCTTTGGGGTAATTGCCCAAATTGGTGTACAAAATCCCCAGGTTGATGAGGGAAGCTGCCACATCCGGATGGTTTTCCCCATGGACATTTTTCAAGATTTCTAATGCCTGCAGGTAATAAGGCTCAGCTTTGGGATAATTGCCTGTTATGTCGTATAAAATCCCAAGGTCGTTTAGTGACGCAGCCACATCCGGGTGGTTTTCCCCCTTGGCTTTTTTCAAGATTTCTAATGCCTGCAGGTGATAAGGCTCCGCTTTGGGATAATTGCCCATACTCCGATATAAACTCCCCAGGTTTTTGAGTGGATCAGACACATTCGGGTGGTTTTCCCCCAGGGCTTTTTTCAAGATTTCTAATGCCTGCAGGTAATAAGGCTCCGCTTTGGGATAATTGCCCATACGCCAATATAAACTCCCCAGGTTGTTGAGTGGATATGCCACATCCGGGTGGTTTTCCCCCAGGGCTTTTTTCCTGATTTCCAATGCCTGGAGCAAATAAGGCTCTGCTTTGGGGTAATTGCCCATATCCTTATACAAAATCCCCAGGCTGTTAAATGATTGGGCTACATTCGGGTGGTTTTCCCCCAGGGCTTTTTTTCGGATTTCCAAAGCCTTAAGGTGGTAAGACTCAGCTTTGGGATAATTGCCCATATACTTGTACAAAATCCCCAGGTTGTTGAGGGAATTGGCAACATCCGGGTGGTTTTCCACCAGGGCTTTTTTGCGGATTTCCAATGCCTGGAGGTAATTAGGCTCTGCTTTGGGATAATTGCCCATATACCAATACAAACTCCCCAGGTTGTCAAAGGAAGCAGCCACATCCAGGTGGTTTTCCCCCAAGGCTTTTTTGCGGATTTCCAATACCTGGAGGAAATAAGGCTCTGCTTTGGAGTAATTGCCTGTTTCCGTATACAAAATCCCCAGACCGGTTAAGGAAACTGCCACATCCGGGTGGTTTTCCCCCAGAGTTTTTTTAAGAATTTCCAGACTTTGAAGCAGGATGGGCTCCGCTTCCTGGCTTTTCCCTTTTCGGTTTAAAGCATTTCCCAATGAACTTAATGCCCGGCCATAATCGGCTGTGCTTTCCTTTTTTTCTTTTTTGAGCTTTGCTTCCCATTGCTCTGCAAAGGGCAGCACCTTGGCAAAAAGCCTCGCCTTTTCATATTTGTCAATAGAATCCTTCAGCGGGTCTTGTTTTTCAGTAACCACCGCAGGCGTTTGCGCAAAACCAAATTGCAGCCAGCAATGCAAAACTGGGATAAGGACGATGAGAATTCGTTTCATAGAGGCAGGGAGAAATAACGGATAGCCAAGAATGAAAAAAAACGAATGCTATCCTATCACACAAAGGTGGCAGCTATGGGCTTTTATCAGATTCCAAACTTTCGAATTTCAACTTAAAACTTTCAACCTTCCCCTACTCTCCTACCATCACAAAAGCACCCCAGTAATACGGATTTGGATACCTGGCTTTCAGTTCTTTCTGGGCTTGTAAAAAGGAAGTTCGCTTTCCTTTGCCACCAAGCCAGTTTCTGTAAAAACCCACCATCAACTCCTGGGTAGCCGCATCATTCACCTTCCACAAACTCATAATCAAAGACCGGGCGCCGGCTACTTTGAAGGCCCGCTGCAATCCATATACGCCCTCCCCGTTTTTGATTTCTCCCAGGCCGGTTTCGCAGGCGGATAGCACTACCAGATCGGTGTTGTCCAGGTTCAGGTTCATGGCCTCGTAGGCGGTGAGAATGCCGTCTTCGCCCGTTTCATTCTTTTCGCCTTTCAGGGTGGAACCCGCACCCGTTAGCATCAGGCCAGACCTTAATAGCGGATTGCTCCCTTTCGTTGTGTCTGGTTGAAAAAAGCCGTGGGTAGCAATGTGGAGCAATCTGGGTTTATAGCTTTCCTTGACGTTCGCTTCCAAAGCATTAGAACCGGTGTAGTTTTTAACCTCCCAGCCTTTGCCCTCCAGGATTCCGGCAATTTTATCTACTTCGGTTTTGGTGCCTGGGAGCTCTGCAAGCCTTCCTGCCGATTCCAGGTTCAGACCAAAATAAAACACCTCCGGACTTTTTCGCTCTGTGGTGGAGACCGATGCAGTTGGACTGTTTACATAATAACTGGGAAAGCCCACCAGCTCTGCCAGTTTGTTTTCTTCCTCTGCCGGACCTGGATTGACAATGTCTTTGGTGACCGTTACCAACCGGATATCTTTTTCTTCCAGCAAATACTTTTTGGTTTTGGGATTAAAAAGCGTGTTCAGGTTGATGTTGTGAAAAACGCCGTCTGGTGAAAAGTAAACCCTTGTGCTTGTGCCCAGTTTGGTTCCTATTTTCTCCCAGAACTGTTGGTAAGATTGGTTGTCCTGAATTTGTTTGGAAACCGTGTTTTGGTAATACTTCAGGTGTTTGCCTTCCAGGTCGTTGCCGTTTTTAAGAAGGACCATTTCGGGGATGAGGGATTCGGGTTTTACAATCAGAGCTGCATAGTAAATGGTGTCCGTAAGGCCTTTTACCTTATACACCGGTTTCTTCGGGTCGCTGGTATCGCTTACGGTTTTTTCAATGCCAAACTTTTTAACCCGAACCATTTCAATGGCAGCCTCACCAGGCTTGAGGGTTTTCTGCACATCCTTCCAGTTGATGAGTTTTTTATCAGATAGTTTGGCAAAGTTTTCCGAGCGAAGGGAAAGCTCTTTTTCCATTTTTTCGGTTTTGGCCTGAATGGAATCAAGCCCGGCCCTTTCCGTGGAATCGGTGGATTGAATTAAATTGTTGAGTTTATTCTGACTCATCTCCCAATCGTCGTACAAACGATTGAGTTTTTTGTCTCCTGCGGTTTTTATCCGGTGTTTCCATTTCGCTGAACTATTGAGTAACAATCCCTTTGTAGCCAGTTGGTCGTTGTACAAATCAGCGGCAATTGCCTTTTTAGCAGCATATCTGGCAATGCAAAAAGATTTGAATTCTTCCTGAGAACCTGTAAGCTTATTCTCATAAAACTGCTGCTTTTCATTGTCAGATAAAAAAGGAAAGTAACGTTGAATCTGTGCTTGTTTTTTACCATTCCATTCCAGGTAGCGGGCTTCAGCTTTCTCCATTTGTCCCTGGCTTAAATGCAAATGGCCCAAATTGGAAATAGAGGTCGCCACATGCGGGTGATTTTCCCCAAGGGCTTTTTTAAAGGTTTCCAAGGCCTGCAGGTAATAGAGCTCTGCTTTGGGGAAATTGCCCATATTCATATACAAATCTCCCAGGCTGTATAAGGAAACAGCCACATCCGGGTGGTTTTCCCCCAGGGCTTTTTTGCGGATTTCCAATGACTGAAGGTAGTACGGTTCCGCTTTGGGGTAATTGCTCATAATCAAATATAAATTCCCCAGGTTATGGAGCGTATTAGCCACATTCGGGTGGTTTTCCCCCAGGGCTTTTTTCAAGATTTCCAATGCCTGGAGCTTATAATACTCTGCTTTGGGATAATTGCCCATTTCGTGGTACAAAGCCCCCAGGTTGTTGATGAAAGTCCCTACCTCCGGGTGGTTTTCCCCCAGGGCTTTTTTTTGGATTTCTAATGCCTGCAGGTAATAAGGCTCAGCTTTGGGATAATTGCCCATATCCTGATACAAAGCCCCAAGGTTGTTTAAAGAAGCAGCCACATCCGGGTGGTTCTCCCCTTTGGTTTTTTTATCGATTTCTAATGCCTGCAGCATATAAGGCTCCGCTTTGGGATAATTGCCCATATACTTGTACAAAACCCCCAGGTTGCTGAACGTACTCGCCACAACCGGGTGGTTTTCCCCCAGGGCTTTTTTGCGGATTTCCAATGCCTGGAGGTAATTAGGCTCTGCTTTGGGATAATTGCCCATATAACAATACAAAACCCCCAGGTTGTCAAAGTAAGTAGCCACATCCGGGTGGTTTTCCCCCAGGGCTTTTTTGCGGATTTCCAATGTCTGAAGCCAATATGGCTCTGCTTTGGGATAATTGCCCATGTCAATGTACAAAATCCCCAGGTTGTTGAGGGAAGTCGCCACATCCGGGTGGTTTTCCCCCAGGGCTTTTTTGCGGATTTCCAAAGCCTGGAGGTAATAAGGCTCTGCTTTGGGGTAATCACCCATTTTCTTATACAAAACCCCAAGGTTGTTGATTAATTCGGCTACACCCAGGTGGTTTTCACCCAAGGCTTTTTTTAGGATTTCCAAACTTTGAAAAAGGATGGGCTCCGCTTCCTGGCTTTTTCCGGTTCGGCTTAAGGCATTTCCAAGGGAACTCAATGCCCTTCCATAATCGGCTGTGCTTTCCTTTTTTTCTTTTTTGAGCTTTGCTTCCCATTGCTCTGCAAAGGGCAGCACTTTTGCAAATAGCCTCGCCTTTTCATATTTATCAATAGAATCCTTCAGCGGGTCTTGTTTTTCAGCAACAGCTCCAGGTGTTTGCGCAAAACCAAATTGCAGCCAGCAAAGCAAAAAAAGGATAAGGAATATGGGAATTCGTTTCATAGAGGCAGGGAGAAATAACGGATAGCCAAGAATGAAAAAAACCGAATGCTATCC
>JBIPNA010000331.1:0-4115 GCA_044375665.1 Catalimonadaceae bacterium | reverse complement strand
TCACAAAATGGCCGTAAAACTTATAAGGTCTTCAAGATCTCATAGGTTTTGGCTTGCTCTTTTTCTTTTCTTGGGTGCCCGGTTTACCCAGGCTCAAACCATTTCCAATGTAAAGGCAACCCAGCAAGGCAGGGAGGTGCTTATTGCGTACGACATTTTGGGCGCAGTCAGTACCGAAAAATTCACCGTACAGGTTTTTGTTGGCACCGACCAGGGCTGGCAAGGCCCGCTCAAAGCAGTCAAAGGCAATGCTGGTCCCAATGTGCCAGGCGGCTGCTGCAAAAAAATTACCTGGATGGCCTTAGACGAGTACCAGGCCTTTAGTGGAAACTACAGCTTTAAGGTGGTAGCCGAACCCGCCACCCGAAAGGAGGAAGAAAAGCCCAGGCCAAAAAGCACTACTGCTATAGAACCAGAACTCGTTTTTGTTCAAGGTGGTAATTTTTATATGGGTAGTAAAAAAGACGCCCCCGATGCCGGTTATTATGAAAAACCACGCCATGAAGTTCAGGTTTCATCCTTTTACATGAGCAAGTATGAGGTAACCTACGGGGAGTTTAAAACCTTTGTAAACGAAACCGGCTACCAAACCGATGCCGATAAAGATGGTGGCAGCTATATATGGAACGTTACTACTAAAGAGTGGGAAACAAAAGCAGGCGTAAACTGGAAATACGATGCACAAGGCCAGCCTCGTGACATAGACGAAAAGCGCCACCCGGTAATCCATGTAAGCTGGAACGACGCCCAGGCTTACATGAATTGGCTCAATAGTAAAACAGGAAAGAGTTACCGCTTGCCAACTGAAGCTGAATGGGAGTTTGCTGCCCGGGGTGGTACCAAAAGCCAGGGTTATCTGTACAGTGGAAGCAATAGCATAAATCTGGTCGCCTGGTACAACGAAAATAGTGGAAATGGAACCCATCCTGTAGGCGAAAAGCAGGCCAATGAACTTGGAATTTTTGACATGACAGGCAATGTTTGGGAGTGGTGTCAGGATTGGTACGATGCGTCGTATTATGCAGGCCGTCCTGATTTGGATGTAAATCCTCCGGGAGGCAGCCCTGCGCAATTCCGGGTCAACCGGGGCGGCGGTTGGTACTTTACTCCCGATTACTGCCGTGTCGCCTATCGGAGCAACCACTCCCCAGACGGTCGGAGCGGCAATCTGGGCTTCCGCCTGGTCCTTCCCTCCAGGTAAGGGTGCTCTTCCGGCGAGGCAATGAATAAAAGAGACTAGTAGCCACTTGCCGATGCCCTGAGGGACGAAGTGAATATGGGCTTCACAAGAAAACTCCACCTCACCAACCCTTGAAAATTCAGGGACGATAATCTTTGAAACCATCATCAAACTGGGATTGGATGAATAATTTTTAAGCTCCATCCTGTTTCCAAAAAATTACAACCTTCAGTTGGACCTTTTGCAAAACCAAGCCTTCCTATTTCACCGCCCGGATCCAACGCCCGTCGTTGGCTGAAACCCGAAAGGACTGGCCAGCCGGAATTTCTTCTCCGGTAACGGCATCCATCAATTTTGTATACTGCATTTTCCCAAAGTTAATGCGGGTCTCCTGGGCCTTTGGGGTTTCGTTCAATACAAAGTAATGATCGGAACCGGGCCCTGCCAGACGGTACACCAAAGCATTGTCGCAGGAATAAGGGGCTTTGTTTTCGCCAAGCAGGTAACGGGTCAGACCCTGTTCCCAGCCTGTGTTTCCTGGCTTAAAGCAATGACGGGCAGCTTCATATCCCAATAAAACAGCTTTACCTTTTCCAAGTCCAAATTCGGTAATGGCGGGTGCCCCGTTTCCATACCGGGCCGACACCTTGGCCCCTGTCGGAATCAGGTCGGCGGTCATGCCCCGGAGCAGATTTCCATCCAAAGTCCAGTTGCGGTTGACCCCCGAGTATTGGTAGTCGGAGATTTCTACGCCAAACAATTGCTCAAAAGTCGATCCTTTTGCAGTGGGGATCAATACCGACCGCTCATCGTAATAGGCACCTGGCAAATCCATCACCAGCCTTCCGCCCTGGGAAACAAACGAGGAAAAGACTGGAAACAACTTTCGGTCTACAGATACAAAAGCTGGAATGAAAACGGTCTTATACCGCGGTGCCAATCCACGCATCAGGTCGGTTTTGCTCACAAATTCAAAGGGAATATTGGCATTCATCAATGCCCGGGCGGCACCAATTCGCCCCTTTACACCTTCCATCAGGAAACTGTCTCTTCCAGCTTTGGTCATGGCGGCCCACATGGCGTCGTTGTCCCAATCGATGAGGATGCCTACTACGGGTTCTTTACGGGCTGCCCACAATTCGTCGCGGTATTTGGTCATGGCCTTGCCAATTTTTCCTACTTTCCTTGCCCGGTCGGTTACTTTTTGGTTGCGATCGAGCAAAGCATATTCGCCTGCTTCCCAGCCTGCATCCCGGGCATTCCAGGTCCAAAGTCCAAAGCCTTTAAAACCGGCTGCCAATTGGGAAAAGATAAACTGGGTCATCAGACTGCTGTCTACCGTAAAGCCATTTCCGCCTTTCCCGCCACTAAATTGCTGTGGCCCACCGGTGGCCTCTATGGCCGCGGACCAACCGCCTTTGAAATAATCGTGCATCTGACTCGCCTGCATGTAAAAGGGTCGGGTCAGTTCATGGCCTACTTCATCGTAATGCCAGGCCAGGTGCATGCTCGGATAAAAACATCCTGCTGAATCCATTTTTCGGGCAATCGATTCCATATCCACACACCACCAGGCATGCGGATAAAACAAACTCATTTCTCCACCTCCCCGAAACACAGCCTCCGGGTCAAATGCCTTAAAACTCCGGATGGTGGCCTGAATCCCTTCCAACCCGTGGTCGGCTTTAAACCGCAAAACATCCCGGAGATGCCGGTATTCGTTGTTCGACATTTTTTCCCAGCGCCTGTCGAAATCTTCCCAGTTTTGAAATGGAGTTTTCTGATCGGGCTGCAATCCCACAAAATATTGACACCAGTAATAGTTCAGACTGTCGATGGTTTTGTACCGGGTTTTTACCCATTCAACAAACAACTTTTTGCCCTTTTCACTCAATTCAAAGCCCCTCGGTCCAACTTCGGGCTCGAAAGCAACACTTCTTTCTTTGGGGGCTTTCTGGTCCGACGCATTCCGGATGAAATCCTGCGTTTTTAGGATGCGTTTTCGGATAACCTCCTTTTGATGGGCCTGCATGGCCGGATGATTTCGGATCTCTTCCATGCTGAGCCGGGAAGAAATTTTCAATTTTTGAAGCAACTCGGGCGTAATGGTTTCCCAACCGCCTTCCCCGTACCAATAGGGTTGGATCCCTTCTTCCAAAGCGATCAACTGCACTTCTTCAATGGTGGTTCCGGGTCGGGTCATGATTTGCTTCAGGGCATTAAAACCCAGTTGCTTCATGGTCCGAAAATGTTGCCGCATCTCTTTTTCGCCTTCGCCTTCCCGTTGCAGATAGACACATCCTATGGGAACCGGTGCGATCTTCCGGAATTTCTCCTGTTGAGGAGAGGCATGAAGTCGGTCGTACAGGCGAGTAAGGAAAGGATCCCCTTTTTCTTGCGCAAAGGCAATTTGAAAAATGGATGCCCAAAGGAGGAACCATCCGAAAAGGTGTCGCATAAAAAGGTTTTGGTTAATGCGGCAAATCAACACAATCCCTTGAATTTCTGCTCAGGAACCGTCTTTTTTCGACGGAAAGGGTAAAGGATGGATAGAAATTTCCCTTTTGGATGCCGATGCCCTTTTCAGATGAACTCTGGTAGTTCCCTGGACAAGGATGGATTTAATCCCGGATGGCCCTGGCTTTGAGCTCGAAAGAGTAAATTCTCGGACTCGGCCGGTGAAAGGAAGAAGCTGTAACCCGGTTCCAGAAATTGTACTGGATTTCGTAAAGCCTTAGGAAGAATTTCCTTTTCCATTTGCCAAAAGGCGAAAGGCCTTGAAGACATTTTGAATCCAGAAAATCTATTCTTGAAAAACCTGCAGATTGAAGGACATACAACAGGCTTCCTGCTGTGAAAAGAAGATGGTGTGTAAAATCCTCATACATCCAATAAACCCCGGTATGGCTTTGGGCATTGGGTACCATCACTATAA
>JBIPNA010000112.1:0-9771 GCA_044375665.1 Catalimonadaceae bacterium | reverse complement strand
AAAAAGATACTTTCCTATCACACGAAGGTGCTATCAATTGGATTTTATCTGATTCCCAAATCCTGATTACTTACTCTTGACTTTTGAATTAAATCTGCCAAATCCCCCTAATTCCTAAATCCTGACTCCCAACTTTTGAATTTTGAGTTATAATTTTTTACTTTTTCTCATTCCCCTACCATCACAAACGCACCCCAGTAATACGGATCCGGATACTTGGCTTTCAGTTCTTTCTGTGCGGCAAGGAAAGCAGAACGCAGCCTCCCGGGCACCACTGAATTTCCCTGGAGAGAAGTCTTCGATGCATTAACCCTCCCTTCCGGGGAGGGCTGGGTTGGGCCTAGCCAGTGTTTGTAAAAACTCACCATCAGTTCCTGCGTGGCATCATCGTCTACTTTCCAAAGGCTCATTATAATGGATTTTGCTCCTGCGATTTTAAAAGCCCGTTGCAAGCCGTACACACCCTCTCCGTTTATGATTTCGCCCAAACCTGTTTCGCATGCAGAAAGTAAGACCAGATCGGTGTTGTCCAGGTTCAGATTCATGGCTTCGTAGGCAGTCAGGATGCCGTCTTCAACCTGATCATTTTGCTGACCAGAAAGTGTTTTGTTTGCTCCCGAGAGCAGTAATCCACTGAAAAGCAAAGGATTAATATTTTTTGAAGTGTCGGAATGAAAATAGCCATGTGTAGCAATGTGTAAAATACCCGGTTGGTTTAGTGCTTTAATGGACTCCTCCAGGGCATTTTCACCAAGAAGAGACTGCACACTAAATCCACTCCCGGTTAATATCTCAGATATCGATTCTACTTCTTGTTTTGTGCCTGGCAGTTCCGCAAATAATTCACTCCTTGTCAGGCCAGGAAGTTTTTCAATTTTTGTTTGGGCACCTCTGGTTACCAGGCTTAATATTTTGTCACTTGTCATGTTATAATCCGGGTAGCCGGCCAGACACACATTGTTCAGATTTTGATTGGAAGTTTGAAAGGTTAACAGATCTTTTGTATTTGTTAATTGTTTGATTTTCAGTTCATCCAGAAGAAATTTGTTTGTTTTTGGGTTCTTTAGACTGTTAAGATTTATGGAGTGGAATATACCTTCCGGTGAAAAATAAATGGTTTCAATTTTCGTACCTAGTTTTTTGCCTATTGGTGCCCAGAACCTGTTGTAAGATTTCTGGTCATCCAGCTTTTTTTGAATGCAGTTTCTATAATATCGTAAGCCTTTTTCCTCTAGTTCATTTCCATTCGGAAGGATGACCGTCTCTGGGTATTTAATGCCTTTTTTTATGATCAACGCTGCATAAAGTATACTATCCGTCAACCCCCGGAGCTGATACTGAGGTTTCAATGGATTGCTGGTATCGGTCACCAGGATGGTATTTCCATATTTCCGGATCCGAACTATTTCAATGGCTGCTTCTCTGGTTTTCAGTTTTTTCTGAATATCGGTCCATAAAGGCACTTTTTTATCCGCCAGACTGGTGAAATCATGGGTCAATCTGCTCAGTTCTTTTTCCATTTTTTCTGTTTCACCCGTCAGTTTTTTTAGAGTTGCTAATTCGATGGAGTCTTTTCCCTGATAGATTCTTGCAATTTCCTTTCTGTTTTTCTCCCAGATTTCAAATCGTTTGCGAATGTTCGTGTCAGGTGTCTGCATCAGTCTTTTCCTCAATTTTTGAGTTGAATTCAGTATAATAGCCTTTGTAGCCAAAGTGGAATTGTAAAGAAGGGCTTTTTGGTTTGGGTATTTTGCGGAATTCATGAGAGAAAATGAAGCCAGATTATCCAGATTCTCTCTCATCCAATATTGAAAAAAACTTTGCTTTTCTGTTTCAGATAAAATGGGAAAATTTAATTCAATCTGATATATTAAATTTTCCATTCCTTTTTCAAGATGATAAAATGCTTCTTCCTGTTTTTGTTTATCAATTAGATTTCTAGCTAGTTGAAAGTGCGAAATGGCAACATCCTGATGGTTTTCCCCAACTGCCGCCAGGTAGGTTGATAGACCTTTTTTATAATATTCTTCGGATTGTGCAAACTCACCCATATCGTTGAATAAGGTGCCCAGATTGTTGTAGCAGCCGGCCACATATTGGTTTTTTTCGCCAAATACTTTTCGCCTGATTTCTAAAGACTTTCTGTAATAATACTCTGCCTTTGCGAAGTTGTGCATCCTGTAATAAAGATTTCCGGTATTGTTATAAGTGGTGGCGATAACCGGATGATTTTCGCCAAGCTTTATTTTCTGTATTTCTATCGTTTTAAGAAAATAGGGCTCTGCCTTGGTTAGCTTCCCCTGGTCGCAATAGGCAACAGCCAGAGCCACATAAGATTCGGCCACCTGCGGGTGATTTTCTCCCAGTAAGCCAATTCGTAAATCAATACTTTTCAGATAATTGGATTCTGCTTTTTCAAACAGTCCAAGTTTTGCGTTCAGCATACCCAGATTGTTAAACATTCTGGCAACTCCAACGTTTTTTTCTCCAAAATTTGCTAACCGGATTTCCAGCGATTTGAGATAACAATCTTCTGCTTTTCGATAACGGCTCTGCGTGAAATAAAATGATCCAAGGTTTCCGTAAGAAATGGCCAAATCAGGATGGGAGGGCCCAAGTATTTTTGTTTTCACTTCAATCGATTTATTGAATAGGGTTTCAGCTTCCTCAAAGCGGCCACCTAAGTCGGCCATGGTTCCCAGATTGCTGTATGCCATTCCAATTAATTTGTGGTTGTCGCCATACAATTTATTCCAGATTTCAAATGCAGCCTTGTATTGGTTTTCTGCCAGATTGTAGGCCCCGGTTGAAAAATAGAGACTGCCTAGATTATTGTACAAAACCCCCATTTCATGGTCGGTATCTATTGCATACTTTCTTATTTCGATGGCTTTCAAAAAATGACTTTCAGCAGTTTTGAACTCCTGTTTTTCGGAATACATACCCCCTAATGCCTGATGGCACCGGGAAAGCAATAAGTTTTGCGGACCCAAAGCACTGGAAATGTCGGATGCATTTTGTAATAGTATTTTTTCTGCATCCTGAAAGTGGCGGGTGTTGCTCAGCATCTCTCCCCAGGTGGTCACGGTTCTCAGGTAAATGGAATCCTTCTCGCCTTTTTCCATTTTGAACTTTTTCACTAATTGCTCTGTAAATGGAAGAGCCTTTGCAAACTGAGTTTTATCCGAATAAAAAAGTACAGAATCCTGAAGTTGGCTAGTGGTGAATTGAGCCTGAGATTGGTAATTAATCACCAAAATCAAAGAAATAAGTAAGGAGCTGTTTTTCATTTTGCTGTACAGATGAATGGGTTAGCCAATTTTTTATAAATTTAAAAAGGCCAGACTTTTTTTTCAGAAGTCTGGCCTTTTGGCTTGCTTAATTTCTTTCGGTTAGTTCACCAATATCGGAAATACTCTGATGCCGTTTTTTTCCTTCACTTTTAATAAATACTGGCCTGGAGGTAATTTGCTGTTCAATGCAATTTCAATTGCTTCTGGCTTGGTGTGGCTAAAAGTAAAAGGTACCTGTTTACCAGGTAAATCGGTAATTTCCAATTGGATGTGGGCGATTTCGCCTGAATAAATGAGGGTGAATTTTTCATGAATTACAGGGTTTGGAAAAACTAAAATGTTTTTCTGGCTTAAATTTTTGCTGGATGATGTAATTGAGTTCGGATTGAATATCAACTCAAATCGTCCCGCATTCATAGAAGCAGCATCATTTGCCTGATAGGTATAGACAGTTTGTGGGTTTATTAGTGTTAAACTTCCAAGGTAATTGTCTTTTAAATAGGCAGTTGTACTTTCATTCAGGCTTTCCACATCTAAAAAACTGAACTGAAACTGCCCTGAATTTGCTTTGTAATCAACCCACAACGGAATGATTTTGGTTTCTGAAACAGGAGCCAGGGTGTTGAGCAATAGATTTCCAGCCTCAGATGTCTGAATGGCAAGCTCGAAACCTGAGCCAGGAAGCAATTCCAGATCTTTGTTCTGATCAAAGCCATCACTGGCTCCATCCCTAAAGCGTACCATAGCATCAAACTGATATCCGATGTGATCGGGTTTGCTCATCCGGATGCGGAGTTGATTGCTGGCAACAGTAGCTGTCCGGGCAAATGTGGCGGAGGAGCCGGTCGATTTTGCAGATTCCTTTACTCTTAATTGCCTGGTATAAGATCCTGAACCAGATAATCGGACAAAAAATGATTGACCGGATGGAATCAGACCAGGGTTTATGTTTCCATTCAATGTTACTCCAAGGTCCACTCCTCCAGCTCCAATATATGCCCGATAACCTCCAAGAGCTGAATTCCAGGTATAAATGGCATTGTTCATTTCGGCTGGTTTGGTCCATCCACCGGCAGCATCCCAGTCAATGTCGCATGGGAAAGGGTTTGCAATCAGGTTCCAACCGCGTTGTGCTTCGTTGCAATTCAGTTTGTTTATGGCTGGATCAGTTGGGAAGCAGGGATTATATTCATTTCTGGTTAAAGTAGGGAAAGTGAAATCATTATCCACACCTGAGCCACGAGTAAGCGAACCGTTGACATCAAATTTATGGGATGGATTGTTGTAGTATTTCACCCAAACCCTGTAGCCCATTCCCGGTTCCATATTTTCGTTAGCCGGAATCCGCCAGCCAATTTTCTGAACTGTATCGGTTCGCACATTATGCATTGACTCTACGTATTTGAATATGGTAGAGCGTTCAGGTTCTGCCGATGGCAAAATTCCCCCACCCTGAATCCCAAATCCCGGGGTCAATCCAATTACAGAAAAATCATTGGCCAATTCAGTAAAGTTCTTTCCTCCAAAAGGCGAACCAAGAAAATACCAGCTTCCAGCTCCAGTGCCATAAGGCAAGTATCTTTCCTGGGTGAGTTCTCCAGTGATGGATGCTGAAGTCGGAATAGGCCCTATTTTTGCGGTAGCCGAAGCGTTTGAAGCCAATATAAATTTCCCATTATTTATCAATTTGCTGTTGGTAAGAAATTGTGCAACAGCTCCCGGCTCTAGTTTCAGAGAAGCATTACTGGCAATCACCACACCGCCAACAGAATTGTTAGCAAAATCTACACTGCTAATTCTAAATTGGCCGTTTATGTCTTGCTGGGAGGTTCCAGCCATCACTACTTTTCCACTACCGCCAATCCAATTGGTGGCAGCACCGGTGAGGTGTCCGGAAATGGTTAGTTGAATGCCAGAATTAATGACTGGATTGGCATTTCCGGATAGGGTAAGGTTGGCGCAAACAGCTGGTGGAAAATTACTTACTATGTTGGGCTGAGGTACTCCTCCCGGAATTGTCACATTGGATAATGCATTTGGTACTGCAAAATTGGGTGTCCAGTTAAGGGGATTGCTCCAGTTGCCATCGCCTTGGGAGCCATTCCAAACCAATGAATTTCCAACTGGAATTTCAACCGTAATCACTACATCGTTTCCGGTTCCTCCCACATAAGAGATGGTTCCATTAAGGGTTGAACCCAGGAAATTTGGTATCAAAGACCCCTCAGGTAATCCGGCAAAGATTCCTGAAATTGGGTTAGGACCTTCATTATCCACAAGTATAAAAACTTCACCACCAACCGGTACATAGCTGCTGCCGGCAAAGGAAAGCGTAGCACCATTTAAATTGATGCGGTTTACCCGAAGCTGTCTGTATTGGGAATTGGGGATTGCACCATTAACGGCTATTTGCAACGTTTGCGCCGAGCCTATTGTTACTAGTCCACCATTGGCATCGATATCCGTACTATTGAAATTGGGCTGGATGTTATTGCCAAAAATGGTGATATTGGTAGTATAAGATCTTGTTATAGAATCACTTATTGTTAATGCACCGCTGTTGGCATCTCCAATAATAATGGTAGGAGTGGGGCTTAAAATCCTGGACAGTTCGGCGTTGGTGAGGCCAAGTGTGTTATTGGCAATGTCGGCCCCACCGAGGTTGATAGGAATGTTATTACTTACAGGTCGTAACGTAATTGATCCTGATGCAGATGTATTTATACTTGATGTTGGCGCTATTTGCATTGAGTTAGCGGCTATCAATATCGTTTTTGTCAAACCTGAATTTAATATAGATCCTGTGCCGGAAAGAGAAAATGCGGGCAAGATCCCATTAGAATTTGAAGTGATGGAGATATTACCGGCAGCGAAAACAGCCCCGGAAATTGAAATTCCAACTCCGGAAGTTGATGAACCGACGAACGCACCAGTCAGGTTCAAATTGCCCGCACCACCTGAGGAAATGGTTCCACCATTGTCCATCATCAGCCCTGTGGAAGGTGAGCCCGACCCGCCTGATAAACCGGATACAGTAACATCTCCACCGGAGGAATTTATGAAAGATCCGGAACCCTGAACATAGATGCCAAAATTGCTGGTGCCGGTTCCCTGGCCACCGGTGGCCAGGATGGTAACGGTTCCATTTAACCCTGCTGTTATGCCCCCACTTGAAGAGACAAAAGCTCCAAAGTTTCCGGATGAGCCGCTGCCGCCAGAAACTGCCGTTACCGACACATTTCCACCTGAAGAAGTAATTAGGGAGCCGGATCCGTTTACCCAAATGCCATAGTTTATCATTCCTCCATTGCCCCCTGTGCCATTGAGCGTTACTGAACCAGTCAATCCGGCCGAAATCAAACCACCATTGCTCACGTGAATTCCATAGTTATGGGTAGTCGAAAGATTTCCACCTCCTAGTCCTGAAACAGAGACATTACCACCATAGGATGTGATTCTGGAATTTGATCCATTTACCCAAACACCATAAATATTTGATGGGATAGTTCCGCCTCCAACACCCGAAACAATTGTATTTCCAGGGTTTCCGCCAATAATGGCAGATCCTGAAGTTAAGTACACTCCTATATTATTTGATCCGTTGCTACCTCCTTTACCTAGTATCGAAACTGCTCCCGAACCAGTACATTCTACCAAGGCATTGGTTACATTCAGATTGATTCCGGCAAAAGATCCTGTTGTCGGGCTTGACTGCTGGTTGGCTTCCAACCTCAAATCTCCATTAACTGTTCTTAGTATGGAATTTGTTGAAAAAGAAATACTTCTGCTGGCCTTTGCATCAACTGAGCCGGTTCCTGAAAAAATCAAATTGGCCCCCGATAGAATGCTGATGTTGTCTGTTCCCGGAGAGGCATTGTCATTTTGAAGATCCACATTCAGATTGGCATTATTTGCAAAGGTGATGTTGCCATTGAAGTTGATGTTGTCGTTGCCAATTCCTCCATTAATAGTCAGGTTGGGAAGATTGGCTGAAAAAGCACTGATGTTTACAATGTCATTTCCTCCTTCGGCATTGATGGTGATGGACGAAAGGCCAGCCAATGCCACATCGGCAGGCGTTGAAAATGTGGAGGCTGCCCCTCCATTGATGGAATAGGTTCTGGTTGCAGGGGCTTCGAACCGGATATTGGTTCCATTTTGACTGGCGGTCAGGGTTTCTCCGTTTCCACTCTGGTCGGTGATGATCAGGTTATTCCCAGCTGTATTGATGGTGTAGTTTACGGGGTTGACTGTTATAACCACATCGTTTCCAGTCCCGCCCACATAAGAAATGGTGGCTGAAAGGGATCCTCCAAGAAAATTGGAGATGGTTGCTCCCTGAGGAAGGCCGGAGAAAGTGCCTGTAATGGGATCGGTTCCATCGTTATTTACAATAGTAAAAATTTCGCCTCCGGATGTGTTATAACTGCTTCCTGAAAACTGAAGGGGCAGCCCGTTCAAATTAACCAGGCCATTGATATTTAGCTGTTTGTACTGAGTGTTTGCAGTTGTTCCATCGATGTCAATGTTGAGGTTGCTCCCAGTGCCTAATGTTAGCGTTCCGCCATTGGCATCAATATCGGTTCCACTAAAATCAGGATTGATTCCATTGCCAAAAATTCTAAGGTTGGTGTTGTATGCCCTAGTGATAGAGTTGCTTATGGTTGATGTGCCACTGTTTGCATCTCCGATAATGATCAGAGGCGTCGGACTTATGATCCGGTCCAGTTCTGTATCGCTTAGACCTAAAGTAGTGTTTGCCACATCTGCTCCTCCCAGGTTGATTCCATTGCCATTTGTGGTTGGCCTTAAAGTGACCGAACCAGTAGCCGAAGTACTGATTATACCACCAATTCCCATGGTGTTTGCTGCGATATTAAGGGTTGATCCCCCACCTGTGCAGGAAATGGTAGAATTTACCGCCGTAGAAAGTGCCGTGGTACTGAGCGGAGAAATGGCGGTCAGCGTGATATTTCCCTGAGCTGTAATGGAAGTACTCAGCAAATTATCCAAGCCGATGCCATGGTTATCGGTAGCAGTTGTATTGCCACCTGTACCAGTTACGATCAGGTTTCCGCTGCCTCCAGCCGATATTTCGCCGTCATTTTTAACCAACACTCCAACATTTCCTCCGGATGAACCGCTGCCACCACCCAAACCTGTAACTGTTACATTTCCACCTGATGAAGTTATGGTAGAGCCAGTAAATTCAACCATCACACCAGAATTGCCAATACCTGTGGTGCTGCCTCCTGTTCCCGATACGACCACAGGTCCGGATCCGCCGGCTGAAATCTGGCCTGCATCATCAACCAACACTCCAACATTTCCTCCGGATGACCCGCTGCCACCACCCAAACCTGTAACTGCGACATTTCCACCCGAAGATGTTACCCGTGAATTGGCCCCATTTACAATAATCCCATAATTGAAATTGCCTGTAGAATTAGTACCACCAGTTCCGTTTAAGTTCACCGAACCCGTTCCTCCGGCAGAAACCAGGCCACCATTGCTGATCCGGATTCCACTGTTATTCTCCACGGTGCCACTTCCACCACCGGTTCCCGTAACGGATACAGCACCACCAAGGGAGGAGATTCTGGAGTTGGAACCATCTACCCAAACGCCGTAACTACCAAGAGAAGAAGAGGTGCCTCCCTCACCAACTACCGACATACTCACGTTTGACGGACCACCCAAAATAGATGAGCCTGAGGTAACATATATACCGATGTTGTCAAACCCTATGTTGCCACCTCGACCCTTTATAGAAACAAATCCTGAGGCATTACTAATGTCTGTTCTTTCTATCCTGGCATTGCTTGCATTTAGATTGATCCCTACAAAATTTCCTGAAGTTGGAATTGCTTGTTGGTTGGCCTCTATTATAAGATTATAGCCAGAACTTACTATGGAATTTGGTGAGAAATTGATGGAGCGGCTCGCCTTCAATGTAACAAAACCAATCCCATTACCCACTATGGCTCCATTATTTATGTTTATATCATCAATTCCTGGGTTTGGATCATCGTCCTGAAGATTAATGTCGATATCTCGAATTGATGTTGCTAAATTTCCATTTATATTTATCTGATCATTTCCAGGTCCACCATTTATTGTCATTTTTAGTAATATATATGCAGTGATTGGATTTTGTGGTTGTATGTTTACAACATCATTCCCCGATCCAGCATTTATTGTTAATACTACAAATCCAGCGCCGGCAGGTTGTACTTCAGCTGGTATTGAAAAATTGGAAGCAGGAAAATTTCCAATTCGATATGTTCTACTTGTGTTTGATACGGAAAATCTCAGAAATGCAGAACCTGACTGACTCACCGTAATGGCTTCTCCATTACCACTAAGGTCGGAGATTGTTACAATGGTTGACATATTTCCAGTAATGTAATAGTCGACTTCATCAACGGTGATAACTACATCGTTACCTGTTCCACCTACATACGAGATTGTTGCACTT
>JBIPNA010000409.1:0-3225 GCA_044375665.1 Catalimonadaceae bacterium | reverse complement strand
AAAACCTGAACTCCGGGGGCTGCCAGATCCAGTTTGTAGTTGACAGATGCTGCCCAGAAAATCCGGTCGGTTGTGTCGGTCATGGTTACGCCAAGCACATTGTCATAATTTGCAGGTAGAAAATTATAAAAACCCGGACTGTTGCCTCCTGCGGCTACGACCAAAGCGTCTTTGTTAAAAGTTGCATAATTGATGATGTCCTGCTCAAACTGACGGTTATTCCGGGCTGAACCCCAGGAACAATTGATTACTTTGCAGCCACGATCTGCGGCATAAACAATGGCTTCATAGCCACGGAAATTTGAGAAGCTATTGTTCCATTTCCAGATTTTCAGAGGTAAAATCCGACATTTGGCTGCGATCCCGGCAATCCCTTTTCCATTATTCCACCCTGCTCCGGCAATTCCGGCGACAGAGGTTCCATGTCCGGGCACTGTGGCGGTGTTGTCTGGGTCAGGATTGTTATCGTTGCTGCCAAAATCCCAACCCAGATAATCGTCAACCAAGCCATTTTGATCGTCGTCTACTCCATTTGGGGGATCGGAATAGTTTTTTTGTACCTGGCCCTGGATGTCCTCGTGGCCCACGGGGATCCCTGTATCAAGAATACCAACCAAAACCGAGGTGTCGCCCTGGGTAATTCCCCATGCTTTATATGCTTCAATTTTTCGCAAAACCTGCCTTTGACTTCCCAAAAGGGAATCCGCATTTGGGTCGTTGGGATTGGTAAGGGGTCGGGCATCCTGCGGGTCCCATTCTGCATAAGCAATTTCGGGTCTTTGATTTAAAAGCTTGAGTAAAAAACCTGTTTCAAAAGGTTCCGGAATTTCAGTTACGTAAAGGAGACTTAGATCTACAAGTTCTTTACCCAAAGCGGTTTTTTGAATCCTGGGTGAAAAATGCCCCGGGAACATTTTCGCAGGGATAGGAAGCCCCAACTGTTGGAAATATTTCCTTAAAGTACCGTCCTGCGCATGAAGTGCCTCTGCGGCTTCAGGTTTCAGCTTGACCACCAGCCGAAATCCGAAGGAGGACCAGGATGCCAGGACAGCAATACAGGCAAGAAAAAGTTGTTTTTTCATCAACTTGTAAAAAACGAAAATTCAACCTGAATGGCTAAACCACAGGTATCAAATCCATAACGAATCTTACACACAGACCTCATCCTCTTAATCAGGACAATGGGGAATTGAAATCCGGAAAATGATCGTTAAAAAATGCTTTGCTAATTGAAAATGACCCATATATATTTGGCTAGCAAATCCTTGATTATCCATGGAAAATCGGTTTGAAAATCATGTTCGGAAAGTTCATCTTGAGTTGACGGCTAACTGCGTCTTGCGTCACCAAACCGAGATGAAACAGCAGATCATGCTGTCAAAATCGATTTACCTGTCCCGTTTTATCAAAATTGCCAGCCTTGACCGGATGCGGAATGGCCCCGAAATGGATGATGCCCGAAGATTTCTGGTGAGGATGTTTCCCGAAGGCAGATCAAACCTGCGGCGCTCAGGTTTCAGCGAAGTGCTTAAAACAATTCCTGAAGATTTCCGAATGGACAATTAGCCGCCGAAATCATTATTAATTATCAGACAAGCTCATATTTCCGGATTTAATTACTTTTTATCTCCGGTTCCAAAACCAAACCAAATGCGTGCTTTATACATTCTCTGTTGTAGTCTTTTTTATGGACTTTCGGGCCTGGCCCAGGTTGATTCGACCGCTGGAAGCCACTTGTCATTCGATGGAGCGTCTCAGTTTGTTGATACCCGTGACACCAGTTTATATTCAAGTTTTACGGTTGAATGTTGGGTAAAAAGCCCATTGGCTCCTTCCAGTTTACAAGGAAAGGGCCCGGTTCATTATGAGAAGAATTTCCAGATCAACTGGGATCATGTCCAGTCTTCTGCAAGGAGTTCTTTGGTGCTGAATGTAACCAACGGCGGCTGGCAATCAGCAAGTTTTGGCCCTTTGGAAGGAGAAAAGTGGTATCATCTTGCAGGAACTTATGACGGAGACACGCTCAGAGCCTATACAAATGGAAGACTGGTTACGGAAAAAGTATTTCAGGGTGGTGCTCCGGTAAAGGAGGCTTTTTCTTTAAAAATCGGGAAACATGCCAAGCTAAGTGGTGCTCAGGAGTACTTCAAGGGTAGTGTTGATGAAGTTCGGGTTTGGGACAGGGCTTTATCGGCAAAAGAGATTCAAACCGGAATGTACCATCCCTTAACTGGTACAGAAACAGGCCTCAGACACTATTACCAATTTAATGCTTTCCAGATTCAGGGAGATTCGGTTCGGAATCTTGCTGCAGGTAATTGGGCACCTATTCGTTTTGGACCTGAAATTAAAAACTCTGGATTCCCTTTTGGGAAAGGAGCTACAACAGTTTTATCTGTCCAGGCACAAAACCAACAGTTCTTTTCTTTTCCTCCGGGTGGCCTGGTCACGCTAACAACAGACAGTGCCAACCGGAATTTTCCTCTGCTTTTTACAAGAATCAATCAGGACTTCGGAGGTCAAGGCCCGGACTCTACGGAATTTGTTCCCCAAAAAGCACCTTTTTTCATCCTTCAACCACTTGATACAGGTTGTCGGTTTGTTGCCCCATACTTGCGTTTGGATGCAAATTGGGTTTCTCCGGGCTTTACTTCTGCCCTCTCATCTCCGGGACAACTCAAGGTTTTCAGAAGAGACAGCCACTCCGAAGGCAACTGGGAATTGAAGGATACCTGCAAAAGTCTTTTTTGGGCATCTGGTCATTTTTTATTTGATGGCCTGACTCAGGGGCAATTTCATCTGGCCTTACCAAAGAATCTGGTCAGGTCTCAACATCCGGAGATTTCGATCCGACCACTTCCATATTTCACCAATGAGTTTGGGGTGCGGACCATTGTTTGGTCGGGAACAGAGCGACCAGGGAAGACAGTGCTATTTGATTTTATGGGAAAGTCCATTCAGGTATGGGATCAGCCTTCGCAAAGTCAGTTACCTTTGGCCAACAATGTGGAGTCAGGCTTTTACCTGATTCATTCTCAAATAAACGGGCAAACAGTTGTGGGTAAAATTTGGGTTCCCTGAGCCCCCAATCCTTGTTTGCCTGAAATCTTTAATCAGATTTGATTTTGAGTTCTTAATTACTGAATTGATTCACTTTCCTGGTTAATTTGCCCCTCTTTTTGCTTTCCATGCGAAACTATAAATTGAACTGGGTTTGGATTTCCT
>JBIPNA010000408.1:0-3226 GCA_044375665.1 Catalimonadaceae bacterium | reverse complement strand
GGACCTGAAAAAGCCAAGGAGGACTGTTGCAGCGGTGTGAATTCCGGGAGTGGAGTGATAAACATCTATCAGCATGCCAATGGCAAATGAAAAAAACAAGGTTCTGACAGCATTGGAGCCAATAGGTAGCAACAGAATGACTGCAGCATAACTCAGGCACAATGCCCACTGCCCAATATGTAGCCGCGAGGCCACCAACAGGTAAATCCCCAGATACAAGAGGATTTTAAAGACCAGTTGAAATACGTTACGGGCAATCATTCGGTTTGACCAGTAGTTTGAAACTGAAGGGTATCTTTTTCTGCTTTCAGTTTATTTTCAATGACATATACAAAATTCAAAGAGGAGAAATCGGTTGCGAGATCTACTTCAATATTGTAAAAAGTGGCATCGTCTTTCAGTTGGATTTTGCGGATAACGCCCACATGAATTCCTTCCGGCAAAATATTGCTGTATTCAGAAGTCCGGACAGTGTCACCAACTTTTGGCTTAAGGTGTCTGGCTACAAATTCCAGGTTGGCCTTGTCTGGGTTGTTTCCTCCCCATTTCAATGATCCTGAAGCGTGAATCCGTGATATCTCAGCAGAAATGAGCATTTTAGAATGAAGCAGTGAAGTAGCTGTACTAAAATGTTCGGAACAAACCATCACCCTGCCGACCACGCCCTGGGGAGAAATTATTCCCATCCCGGGCTTGATTCCATCCAAAGCGCCCTTATTCAAGGTGATATAGTTGTTGGGTCGGGCTACTGAATTGTTGATTACTTTGGCTACAATAAACTTATACTGATCCAGCATTTCAGGTATGGGTACTGTGTCCATAGCCATTTTTTCAAGGGTTTGCTGGGATTTAACCAGAAGCGCATTCAGTCTGGCATTTTCGCCCGCCAGCTTTTCATTCTCCTGAACCAATCCGAAATACCCCGTGACGGCATCGGCAACTGACATTACCGAAGCCGTAAAGGTGTTGGATGAATTTAAATAAGCTACTTTTTGCTTGTCGTTTTTATTGACAACCATCCAGAAAGCAATGATTTCGAAAAGTATGAAAAGGAAAAACAACCGGTATTCATACAGAAATCGAAATAATGACCCCAAGGTGCAGTAAGGTTAATCAGTTCAACCAGGAATCAGGTCATGAGGACGGCCTTGAAATTATCCAGATGCTTCAAAGCCATACCGGTTCCTCTCACAACAGCCCTGAGTGGGTCTTCTGCAATATGGATGGGCAGCTTGGTCCGCATGTGCAATCTTTTGTCCAATCCTCTTAGCAGGGCACCACCGCCAGTCAGGTGAATTCCTTTGTCGTAAATGTCAGCAGAAAGCTCAGGAGGACTGATCTCCAGTGCTTTCAGTACAGCTTCTTCGATTTTTGATACCGATTTGTCGAGAGCAAAGGCAATTTCAGAATAGGTAACCTTGATCACCTTTGGTATTCCGGTCATCAAATCTCTGCCTCTGACTTCGTAATCCGGGGGAGGATTGTCGAGTTCGGATAAAGAAGCACCGACTTCAATTTTTATCCTTTCTGCGGTGCGTTCCCCGATCAACAAATTGTGCTGCCGACGCATGTAGTCCAGAATATCTTTGGTAAACACGTCACCGGCAATGCGGATTGATTGATCGCAAACGATTCCGGAAAGGGCAATTACAGCAATTTCGGTGGTGCCGCCGCCTATATCTACAATCATGGATCCAACAGGTTGCTCGATGTCGATTCCAATGCCAATGGCGGCTGCCAGAGGTTCGGCAATCATATATACCTCTTTGGCGCCTGCATGTTCTGCAGAGTCTTTTACCGCTCGTTTTTCAACTTCGGTAATGCCGGAAGGGATACAAATAACCATCCGGTGTGAAGGCGAAAACCAGCTGCTGCCTTTGTAGATCATCTTGATCATGCCCCGTATCATTTGCTCCGCGGCAGTAAAATCAGCAATAACTCCATCTTTCAAAGGTCGGATGGTTTTGATGCTGTCATGTGTTTTCTCATGCATTTGCATGGCCTCCTTGCCAATGGCAATCACCTTTCCGGTGTTTTTATTGAGTGCGACGATGGAGGGTTCGTCAACTACGATTTTATCCTTGTGGATAATCAGCGTGTTGGCAGTGCCAAGATCTATGGCAATGTCGCTGGTAAAGAAATCAAATAATCCCATGGAGTGTGGATGGCGCTACGAAATAACGCTTTTTTCGTGGATCGTGTGTTAATGTTTGAAATGACGGATACCTGTTAGGACCATGGCGATACCAAGTCGGTTACAGGCATTTACCGTATCGTTGTCCCTGATGGAACCACCCGGTTGGATGACCATTCGGATTCCTTCTTCGGCTGCAATTTCTACACAGTCGGAGAAGGGAAAGAAAGCATCGGAGGCCATTGCCGCCCCCTGAAGATCGAATCCAAAGTTTCGGGCTTTTGCGATGGCTTGTCGAAGCGCATCTACCCGGCTGGTTTGCCCGGTTCCCGAAGCCAGCAGGCAACCTGCTTTGGCCAATACAATGGTGTTGCTCTTGGTGTGCTTTACAATGGTGTTGGCAAACATGGCATTGTCCAGATCGGATGGGGTCGGCTGCTTATCTGTTACGGTCCGAAAGTCCGTAACTTTGGCCAGTGCCGTATCGGCTTCCTGAACCAGGAGGCCGTTGAATAAAGACTTCACCCTCCATTTTTCGGATCCTGTTTCCTTGATTTTAAGAAGGATACGGTTCTTTTTGGAGGTAAGTACTTCCATAGCCTCCGGGTCAAAACCAGGGGCCATCAGAATTTCAAAAAACAATTCGTTTAATAGCAATGCTGTGGCTACATCCACCTTTCGGTTGAGTGCAATTACACCTCCAAAAGCGGAGACAGGATCGCAGGCAAGGGCCTTCGAATAGGCCTGAGCCAGATCTGAACCTAAAGCTACTCCACAGGCATTGGTATGTTTTACGATTACAGCGGCAGGGGCATCAGGCAGATCTTTTAAAAGATCAAGGGCCGATTCTGCATCTACCAGATTGTTGTATGAAAGTTCTTTTCCGTGGAGAACATCAAAAACCTGATTCAATTGTCCATAAAAAGCTGCTTTCTGATGTGGGTTTTCCCCATAACGCAAAACTTTTCCCGGGCCAAAAGCCCCGACCCAGGTTTCAGGTAAATCATTGTTTTGAAGTTCCTGATCCAAATAGGCTGCAATAGCTGCATCATAAGCAGCGGTTATCCGAAAGGCTTTGGCAGCCAGTCTTTT
>JBIPNA010000407.1:0-3233 GCA_044375665.1 Catalimonadaceae bacterium | reverse complement strand
CTACCAACTTCACTACCTGCAACAGTTACACCTGGAACGGAAATACCTACACAAGTTCCGGAACATACACCTGGACGGGAACCACGGCAGCAGGTTGTGATTCCATCGCCACCCTGAACCTGACCATTGCACCAGCGGTAACTTCAACAACCAACTTCACCACCTGCAACAGTTACACCTGGAACGGAAATACCTACACAAGTTCCGGAACATACACCTGGACGGGAACCACGGCTGCAGGTTGTGATTCCATCGCCACCCTGAATCTAACCATCACACCAAATCAAGCATCAACCATTCAAAATCTGGACACCATGTATTGCCAGAAGGTGGGGACGGTCATTGAACTCCTTGGGCTTCCGGCAGGTGGAAACTTTTTTGTGAATGGGCAATCCGTAACGCAATTTTCCATTTCCACACCTGGCAGATTCCGGGTAAGGTACCAACCACAAGGTTGTTTTGATACAACCGGGAAATGGGTAAGGGTTCGGCCCTTTATTACAACGGGATTGACCGGAATTGACACCCTTGTTTGTCAGGGCAATGCTGCAATCCCGCTTTCGGCTTCCCCGGCAGGTGGGATTCTAACAGGAACTTCGGGAAACAGTTTTATTCCAAACCAGGAAGGGGTTTTCATTTTGTCTTATCATTTTCCTGTCTGTTCCGACACCAGCCGAATCAGAGTCCGTGTGAAGTCTCCAGCCCAGGCCTCCATTTCAAGTTCAACCACCGAAGTATGTCAGGATACAAGTCAGGTCCCGCTCACACTGGAACCAAATGGAGGGCAATTGCTGGTAAATGGTTTGGCAGCCAATGTATTCAGGCCCTTATCACCAGGACTTAACCAATTGGTTTACAGGGTACGGACAGGCAGCTGTGAAACAAGAGACACCCTTCTCATACAGGTGGATATGCGACCCATCCTCACCCTGACCAGCTTTGCCCCAGTAAACCTCTGTGGTTTCGACACCCTGATTCAACTTTACGCCAATCCTCCCGGAGGTAGTTTCCAGAACCCGGCAGTAACAGATAGTAACCAGACACTAAATCCTAAATTTCTGCTCCCCGGCCCACACCGGATTTTCTACTATGCCACCAACGGAGTTTGCATGGATTCTGCATCTTTAAACTTTAACATCCTGGCAGTTCCGCTGGTAGAAGCAGGGCCTTTAGACACCCTGTGCCAGGGAGGCCCCGCCGTTTCCCTTTCCAATTTCAGCCCGACCGGAGGTGTTTGGGAAGGCTTAAATGTAGAACCAGCAGGGCTTTTCAAGCCTTCAAAACCAGGATGGAACCGTGTCTACTATAAAATTCCTGCGCAAGCCGGGTTCTCATGTGCAGGAAGAGATGGAAAGGACATTTTCGTTACACCAAGGCCCCGCGTCAGTTTACCGGCCGACACTTCTGTTTGCGAAGGGGCTCCGATCCAGCTCAACCTTTTGTATGGTATCCGGTGGAAGTGGCAGGATGGTTCAGAAAAGCCCTGGTTTCTGGCTCAGGAGCCGGGATCATATTATGTAGCTTTCAGTGATAAATTCTGCACATGGCAGTCTGATACTTTTGTGATTCGCCGGAAAATCCCGCTACCCTCTTTCAGCCTGGGCAAAGATTCCAACGCCTGTTTCAACAACCCTGTTGTCCTGAAAGGCCCTCCGGGAATGGAAAATTACGAGTGGACTTTCCTGGATTCCAACACCGTACTTGGAACCGATTCAACTTTTGAATTGAAGGATCCGGCTGCAATTACCCTAACTGTGAAATCACCACAAGGTGCCTGTTACTACACCGACCACATTCGGGTTGAGGAGGTTTTGTGCGATGAGATCTTTATTCCCCAGGCATTCAGCCCGAATGGAGACGGAGAAAACGACGTCTGGCGGATTTACGGAATTAGTCTTGCCAAACTGAACCTAAAAGTATTCAATTCGTGGGGAGAATGTGTTTTTGCAGCCAACCGTCTGGACGAAACCTGGGATGGCACCTGGCGGGACAAAAAATGTACGGCAGGTGCATACCAGTATATTATTGAATATCAGGGAGAAACCCCAAGAGGTCGGGTCTTCAAGGAAAGAAAAGCAGGTGTCTTTTACCTTATTCGCTAACCAGGTACCGCCATGCACTTTCTCCGCTTCAACATTCTAAGAAATCCGCTCCCTTTCTGGGCGATTCTGGTTTGTGCCATTTCTATTTCGGCACCCAATGCATTTGGCCAGGACCCGCAATTTTCCCAGTTTTTTTCTGCACCTCTGCTGGCCAATCCGGCTTTTGCAGGAAATATGGAATACGATTGTAAAGATTTGAAATCCAATTTAAAGGCCTCGGTAAACAACAGAAGACAATGGGGGAATTTCCATTCCGATGCATTAAGTCTGGAATACTTCAACAAAAAGAAAAAAATAGGATTGGGCTTTGTGGCTATGAGTCATCGCGTAGACCAGGCAAGACTAAAAAACACAAGCTTTTCTGTGTTGGCATCCTATAAACTACAACTGAACAGCCGGTGGAATTTCAATTCCGGGCTACAGATCGGGATGGGCAACCGGAACCTTGGCTTTCAGGACCTTCGGTTTACCGATCAGTTCACCAATGAGGGCTACAATGGGAAGCAAACCATTGATAATGTGCAGAATACTGCCTCCATCTTCTATCCTGACATTGGTCTGGGGGGTATATTTTATACCAAATCTTTTTGGACAGGAATATCTGTTCACCATGTAAACCGGCCCAACATCAGCAACCTTGGGAACACAGAAAAGTTACCCATGAAGCTGGCCATTCAGGGTGGATACACCTTCGAGTTTCGCTCCAACCGGAACTTTGGAAACTTCAGAAAAGACATTAGCCTGAAGCCAGTGTATCAAATCCGCCTTCAGGGACCTTACAGTCAGCTGGATATGGGCATGTATTATACCAATGAACCCTTTGTGGCCGGCATTTTATACCGGGGTTTTCCAATCGCCAAGAAAGGTGCTGATGGACTGATCAGTCAGGATGCCCTGGTATTTTTGCTGGGTTACAAACAAGATGGGTTCAAACTGGGGTACAGCTTCGATGCCGGATTGTCTAAAATAGGGCTGTTGGGGGGAGGCAGCCATGAAATCTCCCTTAGTTATCAACATGCCAAAAAAGGCTGCAAAAGAAGGAAATACGGAAAATTTGTTCCGATCCCTGCCTTTTAGAGATTCATCAAATTAAAAAAAGTCCCTGTTCTTCTTAATACTTAGAAAAACAAG
>JBIPNA010000406.1:0-3236 GCA_044375665.1 Catalimonadaceae bacterium | reverse complement strand
TTCTTTTGGCTCCCAAGGTTTAACAAGCTTGTTGATTTCTTCAACCAGATACTGCTTAAAAGTTAGTTCGATGCCTTCCTCGTTTCGAATCTTCTCTTTGCATTCTTTTCGGTTCCAAAGTAGGTTGAACCATTCTTGTGCCTCCCCAAAATCGTTGCCTTCAGAATGAGAGGCCACACTCAACTCCAGGTTATTGTGGGTTTGAAATCCCAACCCAGCACCGGTCATATTTGCACTACCAATTACATGAAAACTGTGTCTTTTATCCTTGGCTTCAAATAGATACAGTTTGGCATGGCAAAAATTAGGTTGAAGAGTTTTGACCTTGACCTTTTCTTGTTCCAAAAACTCAATCGCCTGCTGGGCATCCTGGGCGATTCGGGCCAATTGTGAAGCCTGTCCTCCAATCATAATGTTCAATACCCGGTTACGAGTATTTTTCTGCTCCGCATAATCACCGATCACCAGCTGGAAATTTTCTACTCCACGATTGATTGTTTGGTGGAACCTGGCTAATGCAGAGATGGATACATAGCCTGAAACTACTTTTAGCGCACCTGTTTCATTGGCATACTGTTCCAGGAAACCCATGACAGAGCGTGCTTCCTGTCCTGGTAAATTTGTTGAGTTATCGAGAAGTTGGGGCATTGGTAAATTTCCCTCAAACCTAAAAAGGATCTTCCTTTTTCAATGTATAAAACCAATTCATCAACCAAGTTGTTGTTTCTCTTGCCCCCGCGGCCTAGATGGCAGGGGCTTGGTGCGCCACGCCTTTGGCGGTGGCGTACCGGAGCGATAGCGGAGCCACGAACAGCCAGAAATGCCACCCCCATTTCCCTTCCATTGCTTTTATTCGGCTTGGGGCGGCACGCCCACAAAGCCAGCCAGGTTCTGCGGTGTTACAAAACCGATTTCGGCATCGGGGTATTCGTTGCGGAAGGCCCGGTTGAAGCTGCGGCCTGATGCGGGATTCCATTTCATTTCCCAGGCGGTCGTTTTCCCTTCGCTGATTTCCACATAGTCTACCTCGCTTTGGTTGTAGTTGCGCCAGAAGTGCGATTTGGCAAAGGAGCCTTTCGACCGGAGCCATTTCAACCGCTCGGCAAGGACGAAGTTCTCCCAGAGTTTTCCGGCATCTTCGCGGGCCGATAGCGGTGCAAACCGGTCGATGATGGCATTGCGGATGCCGTTGTCCCAAAAGAAAACCTTGGTCATTTTGCTGATTTCCTTTCGCTCGTTGTTGAAATAGGGCCGCAACCGAAAAATCACAAAGGCCTTTTCCAGCAAATCGAGGTACTGCTCAACCGTTTCCGACTTTACCTGCAACTGTTTGGAAAGTTCGTGCACCGAAACTTCCGAACCCATCTGAAAAGCAAGCAACTTAAGCAGCTTTTCCAGCACCGCCGGCTTGCGGATTTCTTTCCACACCAATACATCTTTGTACAGGTACTGGTTGGCCAGATTCCGGATCTGGATTTCGGCCATGTCACGTTCCAGACTTATGGCCGGATAGCTTCCGTAAATGAGGTGAAAGGCCAGCTCCCGCTCCAGGGCAACGGATCCGTAGCCGGGATACAGTTCCGAAAGACCGAACGGATAGAGATGAAACAGTAAATGCCGGCCGGTGAGGGGTTCGAAAATCGTTTCCGAAATTTCGAGTGCCGAAGATCCGGTGGCAATCACCTGCTTGTCGGGGAACCGGTCCACCATCATTTTCAGAACCAGACCTGCATTTTCGATCCGTTGAATCTCGTCGATCACCAGGACTTCGGTACCCGTAAAGAGCTGCTCAATTTCAGGTATTCCGGCCTTCCAGAGACGTTCGCGGTCCCGCAGGTCGTCGGCATTGAGCCAGGTAACCCTGGGCAGCTCCTGCACCAAATGGCGGATTAAGGTGGTTTTGCCTACCTGCCGGGCGCCGGTTATGACCAACACTTTGCCCCGGAAAAGGTATTTCCGGAGCTCGGTTTCCAATCCCCGTGGCACGTAGTTCATACTTCAAAACTATGAATTTTTCCAGTACACCGGAAAAAATAGTACAAGTATTTCCAGTACGATGGAAAAATTCGGGGTTTTGGGTGGCTTTCCGGCAGAGCTACGCCCGCAAGCTTCGCTTTATTAAACCAGCTTGTACTGGAAGCCTTCCATCGCTGCCTTCCTTGCGCCGTCAGGTCTACAGGGCGAAGTTTTGGAAGATGGAACCCCAATTCCGGATTTAAAATTCATTCTTCGATCCTGACATTCTAAAAATCAGCTCCTAATACCCGGGATTTGATGTAGCGCCACCGTTCGACAAGATATGTTGCCCGCTGCGGCGGATTCGGACTTGACGTAGTTTGGGCCCGGAATTGATTTTCGAATTCATTTTCACTATTCACCCCTCGCGTGAGGGACAGGAGCGGAAAACCCGCAGTTCGGGCTGAACATGGGTGGATGGGGAAAGGGTGCGGAGACGGCCCGGACGAGGATTTGGAGCGGATGGCCCGACCCTGGGGCAGGAACCCGGGGCAGAATCGGAAAATCCCGTTTGAACCTGCCCAGGGGCACGCCCAAACCCACCAAAAGGAGGTTGAAAGGAAGCTTCTGAATGGCCCGACCGAAGGCTTATTTGTTGTCCATCATGCCTTTGGCCGATTTGCGGATCTTGCCGGCCTGCTGCAATCGTTTGGACATTTTATCGACCACGCCGTTGATAAATCCTGCCGAACCAGGCGTGCTGTAGGCCTTGGCAATTTCCAGGTATTCGTTGATGGTAACTTTGACCGGAATGTGGGGAAACTTCCGCATCTCATTGACGCTTAGGTGGATAATCCACTTGTCGAGGACAGGCAGGCGATCGGCATCCCAATTGACCGAAACCTCACGAATGACGGCATCGTCCTCCTCGAAATGCTCCTGTGTTGCATCAAAAAGGGTATCAAAAAACCCGATGTATTCTTCTTCTTCTGCCGCATTGGGTTCGAAACGGGGAACTTCGCCCTGTTGCAATGTTTTATAGGTTGTTTTCAGGGAAACTTCCAGCAGGATCCGGTTTTCTGACCAGTGGAGATCATGCTCAAGCATGGTTTCATTGAAACGCTCTGACTTAAACAGTTTCCGGTACATGACCTTGAAAATTTCGGCATGGTCTTCGGGAGTGGCTTCCGGTTTGTCGCGGTAAGCCTGGTATTCCGGAAGATCCACCATAAGGGTTTGGTACAAGGAAATGATGGTTTCCCTGTCCCACTGGCGGCTGG
>JBIPNA010000072.1:0-12324 GCA_044375665.1 Catalimonadaceae bacterium | reverse complement strand
AGATCTCTGAATTGGTCCCGCTGGGCACCATGCTCTGAACCTGCTTCACGGTAATGCGATTCAATGGTGAAGGCATGGCTGGTCATGTAGCCCCAGTTGTAATCTTTCAGGTTAACCCCCTGTTCTTTCATATAGGGGTCGTTTTCAAAAGCAGCCTTCCATTCATCATCCGGAAAATGCCAGAACTCCTGCATGGGCATCAGATGTACTGCATTGATTCCCAAACCGGTTAAATGATCGAATCCAACAGGGATTCCTTTTTTGTTTTTCAATCCTGGCATCACCATGGCCGGAATGGTCCCCTTTTGCGGCTGGCCAACAGGAAGCAGACTGGTAAAATCTTCTACATGCACCTCATAAGAAATAAGGTCCTGAAGTTTCGGAATGCCATTGGGGAGCGGTTTGGCTGGTTGGGTCTTTCGCCAAACCCTGCCTTTGCCATTGGATTCGGCCACGACGCGGGCATAAGGATCACTGATATGGTAAGGATGGGTTTCATAAAAATAGTTGCCTGGATCCGGGTAACCATGGACTGTAAAATCATACCATGTTCCATGTAAATCGCCAGGCAATTCTGCTTCCCAGACACCATCCTTGTCTTTTTCCATTTCCTTCAGATCCTTTGGAATGGTGTCGTTTTCTTTGTTGTAGGTGTACAACACTACTTTTAATGCCCGGGGGGCAAACAACCGGAATACAGTGGCATTGCGATCCGGAACCAGATTGGCGCCCAATTCTTTATCAGAATACAGATCCCGCATCCAACCATCAAACGAACAATGGGTTTTTAGTCCCAAAGAAGGAATCTCCAGATAATAAACCCGCCTGATATCCAACTCTATTCCCGGAGTAATCAGGGTGCGGGAGGCATCATTGGGTAAAACAGAGGCTATGGGAATAACATTGCCACGAGCATCTGTAAGCCGGTAAGCAGTTTTGTCCAAAGGGCGTTCAACCCCATGGCCTGAAACCCAGGCCCAGATGGTTTTTACACGCTGAATTTCAGCCTTTAGTTGTGGTGCTTTCAATCCTTTCATAAAAATGAGGTTTCCACCTTCTGCATTGGGTGCTCCCGATGGAGGGTCCAGCCAGCGGCCTTCGTCCACACGGAATTTAAAGGGGCAAGAAACCGGAATGTTTTTAAATCCTGCATTTGCAAGTACCAATCGCCACTGAGAAGATCCGGTTGCTTTCAATTCCCAGCGGGGATCTGAAAGATTCTGATCCCAGTTGCGGAAAGCACCTGTCACCACAACCCTGGAAGGTTTCAGCCGGTATAACTCTGCATCGAACAGAAAGGTAAGTGTATCGTGGTGGAATTGGTAGCCCTGAAGGAATTCCTCTTTGGTCTGGCCGGTAGAAGCCAGGGCTGAAAATAGTCCAACAAGGAAAAAACCGATAAAGCGCATATGTATTTAATGTGGGAAATGGAAAGAGTGCGCAAGATGAGTCTGCTGCATGGGATTTGGAAATCCTTCGTTGCATTGATGACAAAGCAATTTGCCGGATATACTTTTGGGTCATGGTTGTTATGATTTGGTTTTGGATGCTCGTAGCCGGTTTGGCCAATCCCTCCATGAGGGAGACATTAAAAATGGAAAAACATCCTTTTTATGTCAGCATGACCGAGATTCACCATCGGCCTCAGGAAAAGAAACTCGAAGTTGCTGTCCGGATTTTTACCGACGACCTGGAAAAAGCATTGGCAAAGCAATGCGCCTGCTCTGTTGACCTGCTTTCAGAAAACAGAAAAAAAATCAACCAACCCCTGTTAGAAACATATATCGGCCGCAAAATCCGGTTTATGGTGAATGGAAAAGAAGTCTCACTGAAGTTTCTCGGGTTTGACCGGGAAGAAGAAAGCATCTGGAGTTTTCTGGAAGTTTCGCTTCCCGGAACGCTGGATAGACTTGAAGTGGAAAACAAACTACTGTACGAGATTCAGCAAAGGCAGACCAATCTGATTCGTTTGGTGCGACCCGGATCAGACCAGACCCGGCAGCTCCAGCAACCTGAGACCATGGTCCGGTTTTAACTTTTCCTGACCCGATCGGCATTTTGACGCAAAAACTGATCCCATCCCCCTGAAGCAGATTTTTCCTTTCCACCCTGATTGCTGTGGGTTATGGCAATGGCAAGCGCATCTGTAGCATCCTGTAAAAAATGGTCTGGCTGCAAATCCAGCAAACGGATGACCATGGCCGCAACCTGCTCTTTACTGGCATTTCCGCTTCCGGTTACCGAAAGCTTCACTTTCCGGGGTGCATATTCTACGATAGGAATCTGCCGGGCAATGGCAGCCGCCATGGCAATGCCCTGGGCACGACCCAGTTTCAAGGCAGATTGAATGTTTTTTCCCAGGAATGGAGACTCAATGGCCATCTCATCCGGAAGAAACTCATTAATCAGTTGCGTTACCTTTTCGTAAATTTTTGCCAGCCTTATTTCATGCGATTTGTACTTATCCAGCTTCACCACGCCAAGCTGGATGGCCGTAAGCTTTTGTCCTTCCTGCTTTATGACCCCATAGCCCAAAACCACTGTACCCGGATCTATACCCAGAATGATTTTTTCCAGTGGATTTTTTGAATTTGCGGGCCGAACAGGCATGGAAACGATCTCAATTTTAAAATTACTCTGGCTTGGAACAGTGGCCTGCTATAGCCTCTTTCTTTTCCGATGGGCTTATTTTTGTCGAAAAGCCCGAAAAGATCAGCAAAACTGGACTTTTCAGGGAGAACTCCCTAATGTTTCCATCCTCATTGCCCTTCGTAATGAGGAAAAACATCTCCAAGAATTATTCCAGGCCCTTTCAGAACTCGACTTTCCGAAGGAAAACCTGGAATGCATTTTCATCAACGATCATTCTACCGACAATAGCAAAGCCCTTTGGGAGACATGGGCCAACAACAATCCGGATGCAAGATTCAGTTGGATTGATTTACCCCCCGATCTCACAGGCAAGAAGGCCGCCATCCGGTTCGGAGCCAGCCAGGCAAAAGGAACTTTTCTTGCCCTGACCGATGCCGACTGCCTGCCAGGACCTGAATGGCTCAAAGGAATGCTGGCTGTACAACAGAAAACCGATGCAGCCATGGTTTCCGGTGCAGTCTATTTGGAAGGAACATGGATGCGCACCCAACTCGACGCATCTGAATTGGCAGCCCTGGTGGCTTTGGGCGCCGCTACCCTGGCAGAAGGAAAACCAAGTCTCTGCAATGCCGCCAACCTGCTCATCCGAAAAACCGATTGGACACAAGCCCAGGAAAGCCGTCCCGATCTCCAACATCCTGGTGGAGACGATGTTTTTCTTTTACACCACTTTTCCCGGATGGGAAAACCATTGGCTTTTTGCCACCTTACCGGAACCGAAATCCAGACTTTTCCGACAGCAGACTGGGCCGGACTTTTCAGGCAACGGCTGCGCTGGGCGGGGAAATGGAAATCCGGATTGCCAGGTTCCAACAGGACATCAGCCATTGCAGTATGGACATTCCACCTGATCTTCCTTACAGGATGGTTGGGATTTCTTTTGATCAACCAACCGGCTACCGCTTTTTATGCGATGGTATTACGCACTTTGGGCGAACAGGCTTTTTTGAACGGCTTCTACATGCCCAGATCAAAAGAAAACCACACAGGCGAACATTTTGCCATGCAGATTCCATACAGCATTTATGCGGTTTCGATGGGAATTGCAGCCCTGTTTTCAAAAGGGATGGTATGGAAAGGAAGAAAGTTTCCTGCCTGAATTTGGCCTTGCAACCCAAAAAACCGATACTTGTCCGAAAGAATACACCGCTAAACCATGCAGATTAAAACCATGGCCGAATGGGCCGCCGAAGGAACCGCACCCGATGTGTTGTTTTGGGTAGGATGTGCCGGATCTTTCGACGACCGATACAAAAATGTCACACTGGCCATTTGCAAAATTCTTGACAAAGTCGGCCTTCGTTTTGGCGTACTGGGCAGCGAAGAATCCTGCACCGGCGACCCTGCACGGCGGGCAGGAAACGAATTCCTGTTTCAGATGCAGGCCCTCATGAACATTCAGGTACTGGACGGCTATGGGGTCAGGAAAATAGTGACCGGATGCCCGCACTGTTTCAATACCCTGAAGAACGAATATCCAGCTTTAGGGGGGCAGTATGAAGTTTTACACCATTCAGAATTGCTGCAGCAACTTCTGGAAAGTGGGAAGATCAAAACCAAAGACGGACAGCCATTTAAAGGCAAAAAAATCACCTTCCACGATTCCTGTTACCTGGGCCGGGCCAACGATGTGTACGAGGCACCCCGATCCGTACTCGAAGCACTGGATGCCGCTTTGGTTGAAATGAAAAGAAGTCGGAAAAACGGTCTTTGCTGCGGAGCCGGGGGCGCACAAATGTTTAAAGAGGCCGAGTCCGGAAAAAAAGAGATTAATCTCGAGCGCATCGAAGAAGCCCTTGAAACCGGAGCCACCATTGTTGCTGCGAGCTGCCCTTTCTGCATCACCATGCTGACCGACGGCGTGAAAAACAAGGAAAGAGAAGCCGATGTTCAGGTCATGGATCTGGCCGAACTCATCGCTGCCTCTATGTAAGCAACCCCGCATGCTTTTGGTGAAAATCAGTGCTTTTTGGGTAGCCGCGGCCGTTTTTTTGGTTATGGCTTGCGGCAGACAGGAAACGGAAAAGCAAAATAGCCACTCAGACCTCGAAGCCCTGAAAGAAGCCAGGCATCAGTTTCAAATGATGGCACAATCCTGGCCCGATTCCCTGAAAAGAGAGGAGGCCCTCCTGCAGTGCCGTCACCTTGAAGGGAAGCCCGACAGCCTTTTGGATGCCTGCCTCAAACTGGACCCCGATTTTTTGGCCCGATCCATCGAACTGTATGGCGCTGCCTACCGGTATGCTTTAGAAATGGACCCGGAAACAAGGTTGCCAGAAACAATCGGGAAAGGCGGTTTTGCCCGAAGCTTCAACTTTTTCCTTCGCTCCCATTACAGACGGCAACATGGACAACCCATTCTGGCTGTCCGGGAGATAGATAGCGCCCTGGTGCATGCACCCCGGCAGGCAGCATACTGGGCGGCAAAGGCAGATGCCCACATTGCCTTGCACCAGGACGAAAAGGCGGTTCTTAGTCTGGAGAAAGAAATCCAGCTCCGGAAAAGGCCCCAACTGGCATGGGAAAAAATGTCGGCCTGCCAGCTACAAATGGGCGACACCCTGGCAGCCATCCAAACTCTGGGCGAGATATTGAAACAGCATTCAACCATGGAGAAAAGTGCAGAAACCGCCGGCGATCGTCAGCAGGCAGGCCAGAAACTGGGCCAGTTTTATGCGCTTCGGGGTTTGCTGCTTTGGGAGAAGGGCCGGAGAACAGAAGCGAGAACCAGCCTCCTCAACGCAGCCAAATGGGGCGACAGCAGTGGCCTTGGTTTGCTGCGGCAGGATGAGTTGAAATCCAGATGAAGTTTTGTTTCCTGTGGGTTTTTCTCGAAAATCTCCATGCATGCCACCTTGAGTTTTCGTACCCTTTGCCATATTTTGCAAGGCTTCATCAGGCAGTAGCATCTTAGTTTCCAAACCTTCTTCCTTGGACAAAAAATGAGGCATTTTGGCCCATCTTCTCAAAAAGTAAGCCTAAACTTCTGAAAACCCTTCAGGAATGAAAATTTGCATATAAAATTTAAAGAATCAATTTCCTTTGATCCTTTAAAAGTCCGGCTGGTAATTACCTGAACCCAATTCGTACATCCTGAATAAGAAAAATGGAAACCATCATTAGCTTTATATTGGGCATCATCGGAGGGTTGATGACAAATCAGATTGCCAACTGGCTGAAAATAAGTCAAATAAAATACTCAGATAAAAAAAGTAAAAAATACCTTTTCAACTATAATCCCGAAGACGATCATTTATTTATGATCAACAGGTGGTCCATTGAGCGACCTTTAGAAAGGTCAAATCATAAGGTTTTGGTATCATATGACCAGCCTTCTCAGGATTTCATACCCAAAGAAGAGTTCCAAAAATATATAGACGAACAGGTAACGCAGAAAAAAACGGGCGACATATGCTATTTAATTGATTATCAAATCGATCATCATGAGAGCATTCATGGAAAGCAGTTCACAATTTCAGTAGCCCCATGTGATTACTCAGAGCATATGGCCTCTTACCATTACCTTAACGACCACCCTGCACTGGTTTCAAAAATTAAATCTCTTCTGGAGACAAACATAAAACTTTACTTAAAGAATCCCATTCCTGCAGATATGGCTGTGAATGTCGTGGTGCTGAGTGAGTCAAACTTTCTTGCCATAAAAAGATCGAAAAGCGTTGACAGCGCAAGAAATACCTGGACTGTAGGTCCATTCGAAACCATGATATTAAAAAGAGATTTCTCTCCTGGAGGCCATGAAGACCTTTTTTCACTTTCCAGGAGATGTCTCAAAGAAGAATTAAACCTGGATGAAAACCATTATGGGAAAGTTTTTGTATCCTGGTTTGGATTGCTTCTTACTTCCGTTCGGGCCCATATTGTATCTGTTGTCAAGATAAAGGATATTACCGAAGGAGATGTGATTCAGCTGGCCAATAATTCACATAGCAATTATGAGTCAGAAGGATTTGAATGGATCCCTTTAAACTACAAAAACATTAAGGATTACATTGAAAAAGACAGTGGGAAACTTGCAGACCGGAATTGGATTAGCTTTTCAAAACTTTCATTATCAGAAGCTTTAAGGGTTAAAGACGTTTTGTAAAATGGAAGGTCTTCCAATTCTGAACCCTTGTCCTCGAAGTATCAAACCTTTTCTTTAGTTTTGTTTAAAAGAAAAAAGCCTATGGTAAAGACTTCGTTTACAGCGCACAATCAACAGTTTGTCCTGCATCTTCCAAAAAGTTTTATAGGCAAGCGGGTTGAAATTTTAGCCTATACCCAGGAGGAAGTTATCAGCGAAAATCCCGGTGGTAATTCAGAAATTAATTTCAATACGATGAAAGTGACCACAAAAGATTTTCATTTTAACCGAAATGAAGCCAATGAGCGGTAAGCTCCATTTTATCGATACCAATATTTTGATTTATGCCTATTCAGAAGACGATGCTCAAAAAAGAGAAATCGCCAGAAATCTCCTATGTACGGGGCAAATGATCATAAGCACACAGGTTTTACAGGAGTTCGCAAACATTGCCAAAAAGAAGCTGAGGGTAGATTGGCAGGCAATCCAGACTACAATCAAGGAATTGAGCTCCAAAATCCCCCTTTGGATTAACTCAAATGAGACTATTGAAAAGGCATGTCAGATTGCAAAAAATACGGGTATTCGTTTTATGACGCGCTGATCATCAGTGCAGCAATTGAATCACAATCTCAACTATTGTTTTCAGAAGATATGCACGGCGGTCAAATGATTGAAAATCAACTTGAGATTGTAAACCCATTCAAAGTTTGAGAATGACGATCTTAAAAGATAATTGCCTTTTCATGTAAAGCAACGACCAAACATGAAGGGTTGCTTGGAAACGCGGGACCGACAATGAAATCGCTATTATTCCAAGGACAAATACCTTAAGCAATTGGAAAATGTTCGCTGTTTTGTTTTTGAACAAAATGTTTCATTCCCCGCTCTTTTCCATTGTGGCCTGAGCCATTTCTGTTCGGTCCATTTGTTTTCAAACTTCCTTATCGTCCCTCCCAACCCCTGGCAACTTTTTTACCCTCAAAAAATCCTGTCAAAAATTTTTCAGTAAAACCCTCCATTCCTTCCTCTATTCCCCCACCACCTCCACCGAGACCTCAACCCTCTCCCCGGCATCATCGCTCAGACTGATGCGGTGCCAGCCCGGATCGGTCAGGACAGGCATGTGATGAAAATCGCGGGTTGTGCCCAGAAAAACCTGATCCAGATGCCAGTGAATGGCAGCCCCGGTTTGGCGGTGGGCCGCCTTGCAGACAAACCGGCCTTTTTTGCCGTCCGATTCACGAGGCAGGAAAATCCGGGCAGATTTCCGGGGATACAATAGTTCCATCATCACCTGGTTTGTGGCAGGGGTGCAACCTTCCTTCCAGGGCGGAAGTGGCTGATATGTGGGATCTTTACCCTTATAATACCATTCCATGGCCGGGGGCAATACAAACCAGGGCACATGGCGCATCTGGTGCGGCGGATAACAATCGGCCAGAACCCGATGGCGCCCCGGGGCATCGAGGTGGACCAGCTGGTGGTAAGGACATGCCGGACTCCGCAACCCTGCCTTTGGAATGGAAAGGGTATCGGTTTCGGGACAAAGTTCCAGCGCCCGGTGGCCACTTTTTCGGCAAACAAGGGCTGGCACCAATTCCGATGTTGGTTTGGGAAACCTTTCATTTCCCCCGGGAAGCATCCTGAAAACATCAAACAACACTGGTGCTGCTGCTTCCAGACCGATCAGGGCGGGCCGACCCTCCCCATCTGCATTTCCAACCCAAACCCCAACCAAAAACCTGGGTGTAAGTCCGATGGCCCAGGCATCGCGAAAACCGAAACTTGTCCCCGTTTTCCAGGAGATCTGTTTTGCGGAACGAAACTGTTCCCAAAGCAACTCATCGCCGGGCCGCATTTGTTCCTGCATGGCCTCAAAGGTCCACCAGGCCCCTGCTGCAGAAATTCCGATTGAAGGTACCAGTTTCTGAAGAAGTTGCTGGTGGCGAAAAACCGTGGGTGGTCGCAAATCCTGTGGATCATATTGCTTGGGATGGCGGCTGTGGTGCAACACAATGCGACCCATGGATGCATAAAGTCCTGCAAGTTCCCACATCCGGACTTCTCCCCCGCCCAGGATAAGTGAAAGGCCATAATGCCAGGCAGGCTGATCCAAAGCATGCATTCCTCCCCTTTGCAGGCGCTCCAGAAAGCGGGCTGTACCATATTGCTGCAGCATCCTGACCATGGGAATGTTCAGACTCCGGCCCAGGGCATTGTCTGCCGGAACAGCCCCATCAAAAACCGGATCGAAATTCCGGGGGGCATACGAACCAAACTGGGTCGGAATATCGGCCAAAAGGGTATGGGGCAACAACATCCCTTCTGTCAGCATGGCTTCGTATAAAAATGGCTTAAGGGTAGAACCCGGACTCCGGCGGGAGGTGAGCACATCCACATCCCCCTCAGGGACGGGAGTTCCAACTGAGGGGAGATTTCCCAGATAAGCCCGCACTTCCCCGGTTTCAATTTCCATGACCAGAACCGCTGCATTTTCAATGCCGTTGGCTACCCACTGGCCTCGGTGGCGTAGCAAAATCTGGGAGACCTGGGTCTGGGTCTCCGGATCGATGGTTGTTTGGTATCGGCTCCCTGAAGGCTTTGTTTTGGTAAGCAAACCTTTCCCCAATGAGGAAAGCAGCCAGGGCGCTTGTTGGGGCAAAGGAATGGGCTTTTCTGGCAGCGGCTCAAGACAGGCCAGTTTGAAAACAGAAGCTGAGAAATGACCCTGTTGATGCAGACGGTGCAGGAGACGGTTTCGCTTTTGCAGTAAAATCTGTCGGTTTTTACCGGGATGAATCAATCCCGGAGCATTGGGCAAGACAGCCAGCAGGGATGCTTCTGCCCAGGAAAGTGATGATGATGAACGACCAAAATATCGCCATGAGGCGGCTTCTACGCCAACCAAATTCCCGCCAAAAGGTGCATTGGCAGCATACATGGCAAGAATCTCTGATTTGCCGCAACGTAGTTCCAACCGAAGGGAGAGTATGGTTTCCAGGATTTTCCTCCGCCATGTACGGCGTCCTTTTCCCACAGACAGACGCATGACCTGCATCGTCAGGGTGCTGGCGCCACGGACAATTTTTCCGGCACGAAGATTTTGAAGGATGGCCTGACCCATAGCCAGGAAATCGATACCGGGGTGGCGGTAAAACCGATGGTCTTCAAATGCAATCAGTGCTTTTGCAAACCTGTCCGGAACTGCTGGTCCTGGTGGAAACCGCCATTGTCCATCGGCAGCCCGCCTTGCCTGGAGGAGGTTCCCGTATCTGTCGAGCAGGATTTCGGAAACCGGCGCAGAAAACATGGATTTGGGAAGCGCCAGCCAAAACCAAATGCCAAAAACAACGATTGCCAGGGCAGCCAAAATGCGCCACCTCTTCCCCATCTTCAAAAACAGTTTCCTGAACGAAACCATCTGTCAGGAGCCTGGCTTTCGGGGGATGACCCTTACCCTTCCACCTGGCCTCCTTGCGCCAATATTGGCATTGTACATAGATTCTGCTACCACCGAAGGAAGGACATAATTGCCTGGATAAGCCGCCTGAAGCAGCAAAACAAAGGTTTTGGTTTGCCGTGGTTTAAGGCTGAAAAAGCTGTGGACCCGATCATCGCGGATGTCCTGGTATTCGGGAACGGCTGCATAGGCCGGAAGTCCGGCTCCCTCAATCCTGGTATTTCGGATCTCCCAACCCGAAGGAAATGCCTGCCTCAGGGCAAGCTGGGTGAAATTCTCTCCCTGGTTACCGGCGTGGGCTACTTCAACCTCGGCCCTGAAATCTGTACCCTGCTCCAATACAGCAGGATCGATGGTCTTGCCCTGCATATCTGTATAGCGGACTTTCATGGCCAGATTGTTTTCATAGGTAACCGGATCTTCCTGAATTGGCTGACCTTTGTGTACCAGACGGACAAAAATCCGGTTGGGGCCATCGTCAAGCCGGACTTCATACCGGGTTTTTGAATCGGTGGGCAAGGGCAACACCACCACTTTCCCTTTTGGAACAACTTTTTTCCAGTCAGCGTTTCCAGCCTTCCATGAAAAACCCAGATTGCTTTTCGAAACGGCAGAATTTCCTACAAACCTGGCTACGGCCAGAAGCGACATGGCTGTTGTTTGGGTACTGTACCAGGATTCGCTTCCCAACTGGGTGCATATCCGGGTCATCACCTGAAGTGCCTCACGGTCTTTTCCACATAAATCCAGGGTCTGAAGAATAAATGCCTCATTTCTCAATCCCGATCCATAAGTCCATTCGTCATAACCCTGATCGGGGAGCTGGGTAGGCAGCTTTTGAATCATCTCCCGGGCAACTTCCGGATGCCCTGCCTTGGCATAAGTTGCCGCTAAAACCCATTTGGCTTCAACCGACAGGTTGCCGGTTTCTTTTAGCCTGTTCATCGCCCCCATTTCAGGAGCACGTGCCAGACTGAGCACAAACAGGCGGTAGGCCTGGTTGAGATCGCTGGCTCCACTACCGGGAGACCAGTTGGCCGATTGCCGCTGCTGATACGTCTTCCAGCGGGACAACATCTGCGGCTGCACTTCATATCCCTGATTTTGGGCTTCAATCAGAAAGTGTCCCGCGTATGTGGTGCCCCAATCATCGGTCTCCAATGAAACCCCGGGCCAGTAACTAAACCCACCTGAGCTTTGCTGAAATCCCCTTAGCCTGAGAATTCCTGCCTTTACATTTTGTTCTATCCTGAATCTTCGTCCGGATTCCAGTTCCATCAGATCGCCAAGGGCCAGTTGCGGAAAAACCGAAGAAGTGGTCTGCTCTACGCAGCCGTATGGATACTGAATGAGATAGGAAAGACGCTTTTCCAGCTGAAGGGATGGCATCGACGAAACCTCCAGCCAAGCAGATCGGGTACCCGGTGTTCCGGTTGGGTTATGGATGGCAGACCAGGTTTTTCCTTTTGTTACCTGCCCATCCTGAGATTCTGTGACATGGGGATTTGGATTTCGGACATCCAGCTCCAATGCATAGGTGGCTGTTTCTTTTCCGGAGCTGGCCACAACGCGGATTTTTCCCAATCCCGGTAAGGCAGCCGATTTAATCCGGAATAAAATGGTCTGGTCGCCTGTTTCGGAAAATGCTATGCTTTGGTTCAGCGGCGCCATACCCTGAAGTGGATTGCTTGTTTCCAGACGAACCGAAACCTGTCGGACAGATTTTTCCATGGCAAAGACGGTGACAGGAATCTGAACTTCTTCATTCAGACCCAAAACCCTGGGAACTGTAGCGAGGACCATCAGCGGTTTTTTCACCGGCACTGATTTCTCGGTAGCGCCAAACGCACCGTTTTGGGCCGCAACCACCATCAACCTGACCGATCCTACATAGGGAGGCAATTTAATGGCATGGGTTTTTCGCCCACCGGCCTGGAGGTAAAACGGGCCAAGGAACCGAACCACAGGCTTGAAACGGTTGGCCTTCCTGTCACCCCCTTTCCGGTTCATACCTTCATCCCCACCCACAGCGAGAATCCTGTCCGGAGCCACTGTAAATGCCCCTGAAACCAGATCATATAAGTCCCAGGTTTTCACACCCAAAGCTTCTCTGGCATAAAAATGC
>JBIPNA010000405.1:0-3250 GCA_044375665.1 Catalimonadaceae bacterium | reverse complement strand
CCCTGTTTCCGATTGCCAAAGCCACAATCTTTGGGTGCGGTTCCGACATGTGGCTACCGATGCCAGCGGACCTGGTTTTGGGCTGAACATTACCGCTACGACTGGTTCGGCTCTGTATGGCGGTTCAAACATGATTGGGGGCTTCAGTGGGTTTTTGTACCAGATCGAAATTTTTAAGGACCAAAACTTTACAGGGAATCGGGCCAATATTCTGGGAGAGCTTTATCCGACCACAGTTACCGTTGCCAGCCTGGAAACTCTTGCCTATCCGGGTGGTCCGCATGAGTGGCTTTGTTTTCAGATTCAGAATCCGGGAAGCTCCGGCTGGAACCTGAATTCCACCAATTTTACCGGCAGTAATCCCAATTCGCATCCTGGGTTTTCACCTCGCCCGGTAGAGGTTATCCCAGGAAACCAAGCCACCTATCTGCCAAATTTTTCTGAAAATTTTCCTACCGGAAGGGACTCTATTTATGCTATAACGCTTCCAATTGGCGGCTTTTCTGAATTTAAGATGACTGCTAATGGTGTTTCCCGTTTTCAATATGGCTACGAGTTTTCCACATTTGGTTATCAGGGGATGAGCATGGCATTTGGTGAGGGTCCGTCTATGAGCGATTCGCTGGTCCATGAAAAATGCTATAGGGCAGGAGGTAGTATTTTTTTAAAACCTTCGGGTTTGGGGCCCTACACGTATTCGTGGAGCAATGGTGCCAGTTCTCAGAATCTGGTGAATGTTGCCCCGGGGACATATACTGCTACTGTGACCGATCAGGCAGGCTGCTTTAGCCAAATTACCAAAACGATAAACCCGGGACCTGTTTTTACAGTTGAACTGGCGCAAACTTTTCTGGCTGCAACTCAGGAAGTAGTGCTTTCATCTTCTGTAACCGGAGGAGCGGGCAGCTTGCAATATCTTTGGAATACCGGCAGTATAAATGACTCGCTAATCACTGACAGCAACGGGGTGTATGTACTATCGGTAACCGATGGACAAAACTGTGTAGCTAAGGATACCATTGTGGTTACCCAGTTTGTTGGAATCAGGGAAAACCTTTCCTCAGGCTACTTTTCGCTTCACCCCAATCCAGTGGAAGGTAAAGTTTGGATTGAAACGGAAATGTTGACCGAACCAGCCTCCGTTCATCTTTCAAATGCCCTTGGACAGCCGGTTTGGTTTGATGAAATTCAGGCAGGAGCCAGTACAATCCGTTTAGATTTAAGCGGTTGGAAAAAAGGTGTTTATATAGTATCCTTAAAAACAAGATCCGGGATTCGGCGGCAAACCATTTTGGTGCACTAACAGGCCGTTCTCATTTTTCATCCTTTGGAACCCTGACCTAATTTAGGTCAGGGTTTTCATTTTTTGTGAATCCATTTTTTTTAACCCGAATCGTGGATTAGGAAATCTATTCCGTCCACCTTAGGCGGATCCAATCAGAGTTCGCCAAAGGCAGACGCCTTTTCTACTGTATCCGTAGCGCTGCTGTGAATTTTGAAAATGGCGCTTATTTTTTGCATGTTAAGCTCTCATTACGAATTCCTAACGCATGATTCGGGTTTATTCAAAAAGGGGAGATTTCAAATATCCTCTTTTTGCAGGATTTCAAAACCGAGGGCAGGGGGTCAACTTTGGTTCAATCAAAAACCAAGTTTATGCGACATTTTTTCATCCCCATTCTTTTCCTTTTTCTGGGTTTCCGAACCCTAATTGCCCAGCCGTTGGTGGTCAATTCATTTAGTCCAACCACAGCACCGGTAGGCGCTACTGTTTCGTTCCAGTGCTCTGAATTTAATGGATACATTGTTGATGTATTCTTTGGCGGGGTTATCTGCCAGCAGTTTACAGAGTTTGACGGTACCAGTTTTACAGCTGTTGTACCTGTTGGTGCGCTTTCGGGCCAGATTGAAATTCAATATTCAGGGCAATCTGCTGGTAGCCTGTTAACATCCCCCTTCACTGTTTGCACAGGCCGGAATGCACTCACATTCAATACGCCACAAGCAAACGCAGGCAGTAGTATTCAGATTTATGGCGATGGGTTTAATAATTCAAATGCGAACAACATTGTGTTTTTTGGCGATGCCAGAGCAACTGTTACCAGCTCATCACTTTACACACTAACGGTTACGGTTCCACCAGGGGCAGATTACAGCAGGGTTACGGCACTCAACACCGCTACCCGCATAACCCAGAGCAGCGCCAGGCCGTTTCATACCACTTTTCCTTCCAAATACGCCCTCACAGCCAATGACTTTAACAGTCCGGTTTCGTTTGCCAATGTGGGTTGCACAACCACAAGCAACTGCCTGAACACACCACCGGATGTGGTTGATATAGATGGCGATGGCAGGCCTGAGGTAATTTTTAGTGATCGCTCCAGGCTGCTTATTCATCGCAATGTAAGTGTGGCAGGTAAGCTAACTACAGATGATTTCTTATCGCCGCTAAGTCTTACGTTATCGGCATTCAATCATCCGTTTTGCTTTGGCGACCTCAACAGCGATGGCAAGCCCGATTTTGTAACTTCCATTTCAAATGGCATCCAGATTCGCCGAAATCAGGCCACGGTCGGTTCCATAACCTCAACCAGTTTTGCTACGGCATTTACATTACCTTTTCCTACCAACGGAAGCCTTGTTTCCAACTATGCTGAGGTTGCCTTAGGCGATTTTAACAGGGATGGCAAAACCGACATTGCAGTTTCGGCCCTCTATGAAGTAAGCGTCGTCAATGGCATAACCACCAACCAGCGCCGGATCATTATATTTGAAAATACCAGTACTAGCACCACCATAGCCAGTAATACTTTCAAAGCCAGCATCGTGGCCGAAGTTTCAGGTTCCAACATTGGACCCGGCGACCTTCAGGTTGCTGACATGGACAACGACGGCAAGCTCGATATTCTGGTTGGGGGCGATGGCATTACGATTTACAGAAACCAAAGTGTATGTGGTACCATTTTGGCCACTTCGTTTGCAACCCCGGTGCAATTGACCAGTACATATGTGTTGAATTTTGCGGTTGGCGATTTGAACGGCGACCAAAAACAAGACCTCATTTTGGCAACCGAAAACATAGATATCATTCAAAACAACAGCAGCCCTGGCTCATTGGCTCCGGTTAATTTCTCCGGCCTGATTCCACTCCATAGCGATGCAGTTCCCAACTTTGTATATAGAATGGCTGTTTGTGGCGATTTTGATGGCGACGGCAAGCTTGACCTTTTTGTAAATCGTTCCCTTAATA
>JBIPNA010000404.1:0-3253 GCA_044375665.1 Catalimonadaceae bacterium | reverse complement strand
TGTCCCCTTGGGGACAACCTATTGGTAGAAAACCAAACCCAATAGCGTTACAAAGTGCCTTTAGGCACGAAATATATAAGCCCAGACAAGGGAAGTTCAACATCAACCCAATCAACCCGCAAGGCCTCCGCTCCCCCGTGGATGTTCGGGCCAACGCACGTAGGAAAGTTGTCTGCTGTTGGGAAGAGCGTCGGTTCTTTGCTTTTTTGGTTTGAATGACCGGAACTTTTTTGACTGAACGGTTTTTGGGTACAACCGTTCTTTTTGTCCCCTTGGGGACAACCTATTGGTAGAAAACCAAACCCAATAGCGTTACAAAGTGCCTTTAGGCACGAAATATATAAGCCCAGACAAGGGAAGTTCAACATCAACCCAATCAACCCGCAATGCCTTCGCTCCCCGTGGATGTTCAGGCCAACGCACACAGTGGAGTTGGTTGTGGATGGGAAAGTGGGGGCCTTTGTCTTGAAGATGCCCAATCGCAGATTTTGTTTTACCGGCAGGTTGGCGGATAACAAATGCACCAAGGCGCACACGGTCCGCATTATCAGGGTCCGCGATGCCCTGCGGAACATCACGTACAGCCCAATGGGAAAGTGGGGGCGATTGTTTTGAAAATGCCCAAACGCAGACTTTGTTTTACCAGCAGGTTGGCGGATAACAAATCCGCATTATCAGGGTTGGGCTGAACTTTTGATTTCGGCTCCTGTTCAAAAGGGTATGCCCCCGGCCCGGATAGCAGCGTAAAGCCCGGAAGGCGCAAGGAACGAAGCGCCTGAGGACTTGCAGCGAATAGCCGGAAATGCCGGCCAAAAAAGCAAAATCAACCTGTTTTTACTTCTTTTCTTCCATCGGCATGGAGGGCGAACCGGCCGGAATTGCGGTCGTGCACCTGGGCGGCTTTGGGCCATGGCCAACCTCCAAACTGGGTGCGGTGGTAATCGTCGAAGGCCTGGTGGATTTCTTCTTTGGTGTTCATCACGAAGGGCCCATATTGAATGACCTGCTCGCCGATGGGCTTGCCCTGAAGCAGGAGAATCCTGGTTTCTTTGGTCCCGTTTTCGATTACCAGATCGACATCGGGCCGGACCTGCATGGAGTGATAAGAAGGGATGGACTGAGCCTGTAAAGTGATTCCGGCGCCTTCGTACACATACAAACAACGGTTTATGCCAGGAGAGGCGGCTGGCAATGTCCATTTGACGCCCGCCTGAAGACGGATGTTCCAGATGGCCACCTCGTGCTTTGGATCTGCCGCCCAGGAATCGGGAGGAGGTGCGGGTGCTGCATATTTTCCCAAACGGCCGGCAATGATTTCAACTTCGGTTTCCCGGCCGGCTTTGTCTTTGTGGTGGTATTTGGGAATGGTGTCGGCCCACAACATTTTGAAATGGGGTTCCACCATTTTCTGCCTTGCCGGAAGGTTGAGCCAGATCTGAAACAACTCCATCGGGTTGGGCTTGTCTCGGGACAATAGGGGAAACATTTCGGAATGTTGCACCCCTTTTCCTGCCGTCATCCACTGTACATCGCCATTGCCATACCGACCTGCCGCTCCCAAAGAGTCGGCATGGTCTACCATCCCCTCGCGAACTACGGTTACGGTTTCGAACCCACGGTGTGGATGGCCAGGAAAACCAGGCACCTGCTTTCCATGGTACATCCGAAACCCATCTTTAATGATGAAATCGTCGCCCAACTGCCTGCCGCTCAGGTAGTTTTTGTCGGGACCCATGGCCTCGTTTCCTTTCGGGAACTTGTCTTCATGGTGGACACAGAACAGGAAGGGATCGGCAGTTTCCCATTGAAAACCCATGGGCTGAAGCCTGGAAAGTAGCGGAGGCACAGACATTTCGGAAGATTGATTTGGTGAACGGACAGCACCCAGTGCAGGCAAAGTAAATGCTGAGGCAATACTGAGTCCCAGTTTTTGCAGGAAGGTTTTTCGGGGTAACGCGTTGGACATGGCAAAGAAGAAACCGAAACGAAGCCTTAAAGTTTGCAAAAATCGGCTTCACGGCGGCGAAACTTCCGGATTATTTACATACAAAAACCGGGCAGGCTTCCGATCGGTCGAAAAGCCTGCCCGGTGTAGGATTAAAGTGTCTTCCGGATCCTACATATAGGCATCCCAAAAACCTTCCTGAGGCTCGATTTGCTGAACCACATCGATAAACAACCCGTTCGGATCGAGGACAGAAAACCGGCGCTGGCCCCAGGCTTCGTCTTTCAACCCATGCACAATGGGACAACCGGCTTCCTTTAGCCTTGTAAACTCAGACTGAGCATCTTCCACCTGCAAAGTCAGAAATACGCCGGACTGGGATGAAAAAGCGGGCAAAACAGGAGGATGTGAGGGATGATTTTCGTCCATCAGGGCCAGGCCGAAGGGCCGTTCTCCCGCAGACTGCATGTAATGAAACCAGGACGATGAAAACAGGGGTTCAAAACCAAACCAGGTTTTGTAAAAGGCGAGTGTTTCCTCCAAACGGTTGGTCATCAATACCATATAGAGGTCAGAAAGGGGCATAGGTGCGGTCATTTTTTTGAAATGTTTAATGGTTCAACAGATGTTTCCTTCTCGGACATTCCCATCGGGGAGCCAGGAAGACGATGCAAAAATGGGGCCCGATACCGGCTGTCCTTTGTAAAAAACGGACATTTTCAGTCCGTGTCCGGAAGGGAGCGCCAATGCTCAGGGAGACCGGCGGTCAACTGGTTCCACTCGTGGCAAAAGTGGGCCTGGTCGTAATACCCGAAATCGGGCCAGGCATGAAAAGGTAACCCGGGATGCAGGTGTTTGAACCGAAAAGCTTCCTGAAACCGGACAATCCGGGCAAAAACCTTCGGCGAAAGTCCGGTGGCCGATTCCATATGGCGCCGTAGTTGCCTTTCGCTCAACCCGATGTCCAGTTGGGCTACCCTGGTCGGATCTCCGCCCGTTTGCATCAGCGCATGCAAGGCATGCATGAGCCGTGGATCGGGCGACCTGGACATAGACGCCCCAATAAAACGCAGAAATTCAGCCAGTTGAAGCATCGCTTCAGAGGGAGTTCGGCCCTGAAACCGGGCCTCCCAGGCTTCGGCATCCAGGCCGGGCACATCGGACAAAAGCACCGACTGGCCTTCCATCCCGGAAAGCGAATGCCGGAACCAGGAAGGGAAAAAACCGGGAAAAAACCGGGCGCCCACAAAATGTTGCCGGCCTGAAAAGGGAATCCACAGCGATTGCCTTCCGGTTACTGAAACCCAG
>JBIPNA010000071.1:0-12403 GCA_044375665.1 Catalimonadaceae bacterium | reverse complement strand
GGCTGGTGTGTTTACGGCGAGCTATAACCGCCAGGCAGTTTACAACTACAGAGCAAACTGGGAGGGCAATGTGCCGGCAGTTCGACAAGCGGGGGTCTATCTTCCAAATTCCATTATCGACAATTATCTGGATGGTTCCAATCGCCCCGGTTATTTTCCCAATGATCTTTTATCTGCAAATCCGGACCAACAGTTGTTTTTCAACGACAACTTTAAAAATGACCTGGTCATGGCCTATGAAGCCTACATTCTGGATACAGCCAATGGAAAGTTTGTTTCGGCATACCCCCGAAGTGACCTGCAGAAATCAGGTTATCATGCTCAGAAGCTAAACCATGGTGTCTGGAATTTTGGATATAGTGTAAACTACAAAGACAAGCTCTTCCTGGGGTTTTCATTCGAGCACAATCGGGCAGATTACACCGGAGAAACACAATATGCCGAAGAAATCAGAAATGTACTGGTAGATCCATCAAACAGCAACTACAATTACTTCCAGGGATTTACGGGGGTCAATTTTCAAATGTACAGGAATCAAAGCCTAAGAAAACGTGGGGTAAGCGGAAATCTGGGTCTGATTTACAAGCTTTCAGATGCTTTCCGGATATCCGCAGCTTATCAGCTGCCCTCATTGAACTGGATTACAGAAAAGTATTCTCCCAGAATAACAGTCCAATACCTCAATCTTCCCTTTTGGGGGAACACCAATGAAAACCTTCAGTTTTACGACGTCAAGTGGACAGAAAATGAATTTTCGTATAAAATGCGTCTGCCTGGAAAACTTCGGGCAGGGCTGACCTGGCTTGCGGGAAAATCGGGCATGGCAGGTTTGGAGATAGAATTTTGTGACTGGTCTAAAGCAAGATTGTATGAAGGCGACAGGAGCTACAATTTTCCAACAGAAAATGCTCAGATCAGAAATCAGTTTCAGGGAATGCTGCAAATAAAAGCCGGAGGAGAAATACGGCATCAGGATCTTCGGTTCAGGGCAGGGTTCACCCTGATTCCGGAAAATATGGTGAAAAATTCTGAGGCTCCTGATTTTATGCACCGGGGCGAAAAATATTTCACTTTGGGCATAGGCGCCCGTTTTGAGGAATGGTATTGGGATGCGGGTTTGGTTCTGGGCTCATTTTCAACCAGATTTCAAACCAACCCCTATTTAAATGAAACGGTGGAATCTGATATCCGTCTTTCTCAATTACGCCTCGGGATTGGCTTTAAGCTCTGACAAGAAGCACTGTCTTCTGTATTTTGGTCTGAAAATAGTTTCCTTACTTTCGCCCTAAGAAAAAGGGAAGCCATTTTCCCTGATGTTGATTGTATATGCGAAAACAAATTGTAGCAGGAAACTGGAAAATGAACAAGGGCTTTTACGAAGGTCTGGAACTGGCAAATGCATTGATTTCAGGGCTTTCGGGTATCGGATCCCTGAGATGTGAGGTTGTTTTAGGTGTTTCTTTCCCTTATCTGATACCGATCAGAGATTTGGTATCTCATACTCCGGGAATTGCAGTGGCTGCTCAAAATGCTGCTTCATTTACCGAAGGGGCATATACAGGGGAAGTTTCTGCCGGGCAACTCGCCAGTTGCGGCATTCCTTATGTCATTCTTGGACACAGCGAAAGAAGAATGCTGTTTGGCGAGACAGACAGCATGCTTAAAACAAAGGTTGATCTTGCGCTGGCTGCTGGCCTTCAACCCATTTTTTGTTGTGGAGAGCCCCGGGAGGTTCGCGAATCCGACCAGCATGAGGCCTTGATCGAAGAACAAATTAAGTCTGCCTTATTTCATCTGTCCTCAAACGACCTGAAGAGAATTGTGATAGCCTACGAACCCGTTTGGGCGATTGGAACGGGACTTACCGCCAGTTCTCAGCAGGCACAGGACATGCACGCATTTATCCGGGGCTTGCTGACAAGCCAGTATGGAGCAAGCCTCGCTTCAGATATCTCCATTTTGTATGGAGGCAGTGTAAAATCTACCAATGCCTCAGAATTGTTTGCCATGCCAGACGTAGATGGTGGTCTGGTGGGTGGGGCATCTCTTCAGGCAGACGAATTTCTGAAAATAGTGGCATGCGCCAACTAATTGGTTTCCTGTGTATTGTCTGCTTTGTGTTTTGCACGCAAGGTGTAAGTGCCCAGGCACCCTATTGCAAATTGTCTGGTGGAGTCTATAAAGAAACCGATCCGGCAAGAGCACAATACCGGGTGTATCTTGAAGAGTCCGAATCGTTTGCCGATGTATTGGTTTTTCAGGCCAGCAACTATCTGTTTGCCGATAAGCCTGGTTGTTGGTTTTTTACGGAATCCAGGGCACAGGCAAACATTTTTATTTTGTTTGTGGATGACAGATCCAAAGCAGATTTCTCTATTTTTTTTACCGAGACCGAATCCTTTGCAGGTTGTCAGAACCTGTCCCGATAAAGATGAATTACATCCAGCTCCATGTTCGTTGTGCGAGTGATTTTTCAGAGATCCTGATGGCTGAACTGGCTGAAATCGGGTTTGACACCTTCGAGGAAAACCAAAATGGGTTTCATGCCTATATTGAGGAAGCTCAAATGGATTTTGAAGCAACAAAATCATTGCTTGAACAATATGCAGGATTAAGCCCCATTCATTATGGGATGCAAAAAATTGCCCGGGAAAACTGGAATCAAACCTGGGAGTCAAATTATCCTCCCATCGTAATCGGAAATCAGATTCTGGTAAAAACCCCTTTCCATCAGATTGAAGAGGATTTTAAAGTCGTATTGACGATCATTCCAAAAATGAGCTTTGGAACAGGGCACCATGCCACAACCAGCCAGATGCTCTCCATGCTACTGGCCCATCCACCTGAAAAAGCCAGGGTTGTAGATGCAGGAACAGGGACTGGAATCCTGGCCATTATGGCAGAAAAATTAGGGGCCGAAGACATCCTGGGTTTCGACAATGACCCATGGTGCATTGAAAACAGTGCAGAAAATTATGTTTTGAATCATTGTGGAAAATGTAGGTCTGTCCTTGCTTCATCCTTATCAGAATTAAACCTGCAACCGGTAGAGGTAATTTTGGCCAACATCAACAAAAATGTTGTTCTCAAAGAATTGCCCGCCTATGCAGCCGGATTGAAACCAGGTGGAAGTCTGTTTTTATCTGGTTTCTTTACCGAAGATTGTCCTGATATTCAAAATCTGGCAAATGAATCAGGTCTGCAGCAAGTTGACTCGATGGCCCACGACAACTGGGCTTGCCTGCTTTTCGCCAAATCCCATTAGAATCATTATGAAGCAATTTCTACCTCATCAGCTTTTTCTCGATTCCTTTAAAGGCATCCTGGCAATGCTGGTCCTAATTCTTATTACCGGAGGTTCCCTAAAAGCCCAGCAAGGGACTCAGGCCCAATTTGCCGGATACCCAAGTGCATTTCCAACCACAGAAGCCGAGTTTCTTTCGGCATACGGAACTTTTTTAAGGAAGACCAAACTGGTAGAGGTAGATAAGTCCGCCCTCGATTTTGAGGAAATGTGGGCCAGCAAACTTAACCCCGAACAAAGACAGGCCTGTATTTTGCTTTTCAATACCATGTTGAAGAAAAAGTACAGACCATCCCCACACTTTGAAAAGGTGACCGACCTGCTCATTATGGCTGGCACCAAAAGGAATCTTGAGCCCCAGCCAATGCTGAAGCTGATTCAAACCACGCAAAAAGTGATGGCCAATTTTGAGCCCAATCCGGCCTTTGCATATGTGGCGAACTTATTCCTTTACTTTAAGTTTAACATGCTCTTTACCAATGGGTTTTACAAACTCAAGGTGAGTAAGCCCGGAAAATTAAATTTCGATTGGGTTGGCCCCGATGCCTCTGCTGACACCAGCAGTTCTGAAGTAGATAAAGGGGTTGCCAATAAAGCATTTGAAGACTGGAACAATGAAACCGCACCAGTCGGAACCCAGGAAGACAAGCAGATTCCTGCTGAATATCAGGAAGTTCCTGTAGATCTGCCTGCCATATCAGGACCTGTCATTCTTTTCGAACAAATCAGTTTAAAGTTCGAAACCGGTTATGATTCTGCGGCGCTTCGAAAAACCAATGGTACTTATATGATCGCCAGTGGAACCTTTATTGGTGAAGGTGGTGTAATGGACTGGCTGGCGGCCGGCTTGAAAAGAAGCGAGGTTTATGCAGAACTTAAAAAATACAGTTTTAGGGTAAAGTATCCTTCCCTCCAGGCAGACAACGTATTGCTGTACTACAAAAACCGCCTTGAAACCACCGTGCTCGGGGCTTTTGAATGGAAAAGCTTCAAAAAAACAACCTATGAAAATGCCATTTATCCGAGGTTCAAATCATACTACAATGAGTCCCGGTTTAAGGACATAAAGGAGGAAGGCATTTACTACAAAGGCGGATTTTCGCTGGAAGGCCGTAAAGTAAATTCATCATCTGTTTACGGCGGAAAAGGTCAGATTAAACTAAAAAACAAAGACAACTGGGCTATTTCACTGGTATCAAACCGTTTCGACTTTAACGATACCACGATAACTTCCAGCTCCGCTTATGCAGTAGTTTATTATGGAAACGACTCCATTGTTCATCCGGCAGTTCGGGTTGTTTACAATACCGTAAGGAGGGAAATTCGTTTGTATAAGGAAAAGGGGAAATTTAAAGATTGTCCATTTTTTGATTCGGGGCACAATCTTGAAATCCTCACCGACCTGCTGGTTTGGGATATGGACAGGACCAATATGGATTTTTACATTCTGACAGGCCGGACCAAGGTGCCCGCTTTGTTTGAATCACTTGATTTCTTCACCAACAAACGGTTTTCTTCCATTCAGGGAATTTACACGTTCCATCCTTTAATGATGCTCCAGGGTTACGCCAAAAAAGTGGGCAGGGAAGAATTTACAGTAGACGAAATGGCTACTGATTTTAAGCAGAACATCAATGCATTGCGTTCAGCCATGGCTTCAGTGGCAGCCGTGGGTTATATTGAATACGACGAACGGAACGGAAACATTAAAATCAGGGAAAAGCTGTTTCACTACACCAATTCACAAAAAAAGAAAAAGGATTACGACCAATTGTCCATTCCATCCTTTGTTCCGGCCAGATACAATGCCCAACTGGCAACCGATACAGCAGCGATTACCATTTATGGTGTAGAGCGGTTTTCCTTATCCGACTCTTTGAATGTGTACGTTGAGCCCATCGATAAAAAAGTGGTGATCATGGGAAACCGTAACCTGAAATTCAATGGCAAAATATCTGCTGGAAACTACCGGGCATATGGCACGAATTTCAAGTTTGATTACAATGAATTCAAAATTGATCTTGGAGGAATTGACTCCATGGAAATTGTCACCCCCAGTCCAAAAAAAGAAGGTAAACCCTCTGTAGCCAGAATGTATGGGGTGGACAAAAATGCGAAAGAAGGAGAAAATGCCACCGGATCAGGAACCCTGTACATCAACGAACCCGATAATAAATCCAGCCAGAAACGAAGACCCCAATATCCCATTTTCGACATCAGTACACCGTCCTACATTTATTTCGACAAGCCGGAATATTTAAAAGGAAAATACGGGGCAAAAGTATTCTTCAAGATACCTCCGTTTAAAGTAGATAGTGCCTCCACGGCATCAGCCAAGAGCATTGGCTTTGAGGGTACCTTCAACTCAGATTCCATCTTCCCAAATTTTGAGGAAAAGTTGAAGGTAAGGCCCGACAAGTCTCTGGGCTTTTCCCATAAAACTCCTCCGGAGGGCTACGAGCTTTATAATTCCTCCGCAAAGTTTGTAGGAACCATAACAATGGATTACAAAGGCTTAAGAGGGAAAGGTGAAATCCGGTATTTGAATGCCACGGTTTTTTGCGAAGACTTTATCTTTTATCCCGATTCCGTTATAGGTCGGGGACGCTCGGTGAAGATGGACAGCACCCTGATTTCCGATGTTGCATTTCCGGAAGGCAAACTCGATGCCTATGCCATGAAGTGGAACCCAAAGCGGAAATCCATGAACTTCATCAACGCCAAGGGCATGCCGATGAAACTTTACAGGGGCACGGTTTCCCTGGAAGGTCTGGTTTCTCTTTCACCTGCGGGCCTTAGTGGTCGTGGTTACATCCAGATGACCGGGGCCAGGGCTGAATCCGAGCGCTATAAATTCGGAAAAGACGGCTTTAGCGGTCGGAAGGCATTCTTTGAAATCAAATCCAACAATCCGATCAAGCCGGCAATGGCATGCAGAAATGTTCGTTTCGATTTTTCTTTCAAGGATCAGCGGGCAGACTTTTCACCGGAAGTAAAGGGGTATCCTTCAAACGTATTTCCATTTTGCCAATACAAAACATCCATCCCTCAGGCTACCTGGTTTAAGGAAAAGAAACTGGTTACAATGGTTAAACCAGACAGTTTCGACCTGAAAAGTTCCTATTTCTTTAGTACCAAAGCAGAAGACTCCCTCTTTTTCAATGCTACTGCTGCCACATATGATATTTCAACCCACCAGCTTCAGATTTCTGGCATTCCGCATATTCATGTGGCGGATGCAGAAATCAAGCCGGATAGTGGCCTGGCTACCATTTCAGAAGGGGCGAATGTGAAGCCGCTGGATAATGCCACTGTTTTGCTGGACCGGACCAATAAATACCATACGCTGAAGAAAGCCAACATCAAAATTCAAAGCAGGGAACGGTTTGAAGGCCATGGAATCTACCAATATGTGAATGCCTTGAAAGACACCATCTCCATCAAGTTTGATGAGTTTACTTTGGTAGACCCCAAGGCAGAAAAGAAACCAAAAGAAGACGCGGATGAGCCATACACCGTATCCGGAGGGGAAATTCCTGAAACCAAACCCATTAAACTGGCTCAAGGTATTTTGTTTAAAGGAGATGCATTTATGTCTGCCCTCAAACCAAATCTCGAATTTAAGGGCCAGATCAAACTGGATCTGAAGCGAAACAAAGACGCTGGATGGGTCAACTACAAAACCGACGGAGAATCGAAGGAATTTGTCCTGAATGTAGCCAACGCCACCGACGACGAAGGGCAGCAGCTGGTATCTGGTTTGATGGTAGAAGACGGAAGCAACAAGCTGTACAATTCCTTTCTGGGACCCAAGCACAATCCGGAAGACAAAGTTCTTTTCAGAGCTACAGGGATTCTGAACTATGTGGAGAAAACCCAGGAGTTTAGAATTGGATCTCAGGATCGTTTTGATGAAAAGGTTTACGAAGGAGGAATATTGGTCTACAATGATTCCCTTTCAAAAATTTCCATTACCGGAAAACTGGATTTTCAGGGAGCGCCGGACAAAGACTTTGTTGTGACTGCAGGCGGAAGTGGGATAGGCATGTTGGATAGCGCAAAATTTGAATTAGATGCAAGTCTTGCCCTTGATTTCCCAATGCCGGCACCCTCCTGGAAAAATTTTGGGGCCACACTGGCTGCCAGAGCCTCTGACATGGGCTTGCCGGAAGCCATAGACGACAAGACTGTTTTGGCTTTCCGACTTGCAGATATGGCAGGCGATAAACTTGGTAAAGAATACGAAAGGCAAAATGCAACCAAAAATGTGCCCATTTTCACCGCTGTCTCAAAGTTCTCGAAAAGCCTCTTTATCAGTTCGGTAAAATTGAATTGGAACGCCAAACACCGGGCCTGGTATTCTACCGGAAAAATTGGAATCAGCCATGTACAAGGAACGGCTGTGAATGCCTTGATGGATGGGATGATCGAGATAAGGTACACCGGTGGCACGCCATTGGTGACTGTTTATCTTGAACCTTCCAGTGATTCCTGGTATTACATAGCCTACGATGATACCCGCCGTCTTGGACTTTCTTCAGCCCAGGATGAATTCAATACGGCCGTGGAGGCGAAGGGAAAAGAAGGAAAAGAAGGAACTTTTTTCTTCATCAAAGCAGAGACTTATGAAAAGAACCGGTTCATTAAAGCCTTCAAGAAGAATTACCTCGGAATAGAAACTGCCGAAGTGGTAGAAGAAAAGCCTCAGACCCAGGAAAAAGAGGCCAAAGAAGAAACCGAAACCAACACTGAGGAGGAGGAAAAACCAAAGGCCAAACCGAAAAAAGAAGAAACCGAAGGAACCGGGGAAGAAGAGAAGGCCAAACCTGCTGAAGAGGGTCAGGAAGGCGAAGAAGAAAAACCAAAAAAGAAGAAGAAAAAGAAGTCCTCCGAAGAAGGTGAAGGCGAGGAGAGTACCGAAACTGAAAAGGAAACAGAACCAGAAAACGGGGAAGCAGATCCGGATAAAGAAAAGCCAAAAAAGAAAAAGAAAAAGAAATCTGAAGGTGAAGAACCAAAAGAGGGGGATCCTAAACCAGAAGAGAAAAAGGAAGAAGACGGTTTTTAACTGCCCAAAAAGTAAGGGATTGCAGGATGATAACTTCCTTCCGGAAGGTTGGCAATGTCATTCCTTGAAAACCACTCCAGGGCATCCAACATAGGTGTCTCGCCATCCAATTCGGGATCAGTTCCGAGAATAGGGGTGCCACTAATCCGTGTAACCTGAAAAAACAATTCCAGGGCATGAAAGCGTTGGTCAATGTGCTCGTGAAATTGGATGAATGTTCCGGTAGCGACTTCAAGTCCTGTTTCCTCTTTGAATTCTCTTGCCAGGGTCCGGGATGTCGTTTCGCCAAACTCTACACCACCTCCGGGAGGGCTCCAATACCAGCCCAGGATGCCCAAACCCTGGTGTCGTACAAGAAGAATTTTTTCCGATTCGACAAGGACACCACATATACGAATCCGGACTTTTTGATTGAATCTGCTTCCTGGTGGAGTATTCATAAACGAAGGAACAATTTTGCAGGCAACTGGTTTTTGAAATTGTTCCCGATCAGATGAAAACTACCTTTGCAGACTAAAATCGGATCAGGTTAACCCCAAAAAAGTTTATCTCAGGTAAAGCAAATGAAATACAAACATCTTCGTGAAGAGTACAGCTGGGAACCATTTTTGGAAACCGACGCCCATTCCGATCCCTTTCAGCAATTCGACCTTTGGTTTGACCAGGCCATAAAGCAGGAACCAAAGGACCCGAATGCCATGGTTTTGTCCACCATTGATGCTTTGGGGTTTCCGCAGGCCCGTGTGGTGTTGCTAAAGGAAGTGGACCATGGCTTCGTTTGGTTTTCCAATTATGGATCCGAGAAAGGTCGGAATCTGGCCGAAAATCCTAAGGCAGCCCTTACTTTTTGGTGGCCCAACAGTGCCAGACAAGTAAGGATAACCGGTCTGGTAGAACTTTTGGATGATGCAGCAAACGATGCTTACTTTTATTCACGACCTCGTGGGTCACAGGCTGGTGCAATAGCCTCCGCTCAAAGTCAGATTTTGCAGGGAAGAGACGAATTGGACCAAAGGTATCAGGCTTTGATGCTTCAACCCGAAGAACAGTCATTTACAAGACCTGCAAAATGGGGTGGGTTCAGACTCATTCCAGGTTATTTTGAGTTCTGGCAAGGCAGAGAGAGTCGTTTACATGACCGTTTATTTTACAGGACGGACAATGGACAAGACTGGACTTTGGGAAGACTTTCTCCTTAGCTTCGATATTTTTTTGATTATCAAGCATTTAAAATAAAAAATCCTAAGGCATTATTGAATTGACAATCAATTCAAAACAAGGGGAAGCATTGTGTCGTTTCTATTCCTTTTTTTGGGGAAAAATTCCACCAAAATGTCCAATAAGACCAATTCGATCCAACTACTTTTCCTTTGGGCTCTCCTCTTTTTTTTCCCTGGACCGGGATTCGCACAGACTGTTCCGGATGGAAACCTGGCCACGCTTGCAGGTGACACAAGTACAAGATTTCACAGTGTTTTTGGCCTTTCTGACGGGACATACCTGGTTGGAGGTGAAGCCAGAAACCTCAACTGGCTTCCCGGAAATGTTAGTCCCACAACCTTAACGCTACCTCGTACACCCAATTCGGCTTCCCCGAAAATTGCGTTTATCCTTCAGTTATCCTCAGATCTTAAAACGATTTTAAAAGCGGTCCGGTTCCCGGATAATACAGTTCAGAATGTTTTTAAAATTAAAACGGATGCTTTGCCTGGAGCCACCACAGGAAACATTTTTATTTCTGGTTCCCGGCAGAATGAACAGACAACAACGGGTCTGTTTGCCGGATACTATCTGGCCCGACTGAACGGGAATTTTCTCAATGGAAATACCCCAACAAGTCTAAGCTTCATTTATGACGTCGCAACCCGTCCCATTCAGAGCAACAATAACCTGGCCCTGAGCCTGATGAATCAGGTTAACCAGTACAAGGCCATCCAGCCATGGGATGTACAGTCGGATGGAAAAATCGTTTTTGGACAAGGCCATGCATACTCAGCCAGTTGGGCTTCTGTAAACCGGTTGACTGTGGATGGGCTTAACCAGGATTCGGTGCCCTTCTGGCCCATGCATAGTGTACGAATCGCATCAACACTACCAGCCATAAACAATTTAAATACCGAGTATCGCACCAATGACGGTGCCATAAAAGGAGATTCCATCCTTTACACCAACAACAATCTTGGGTTTTCAGGGAAAGTTGCCATTGATTCGCTGAACAACTCGACATTGGTTTTTAAAGTGAATCGTTCAGGATCAAACCTCAGATCCTTGAAAGAGAACGAGTTTTCATTGCTCCAAACCGATGAAAATGGCAATGCAGGAAGGTTTGGGAAGTATCCTGAAGACTTTATGTATCCGGCACATTGCGAAACCGGAAATTGCTCAAATACCGGAGAGAACATTGTAACACGCTACCAAACAGACTATGGCAACAATGATAATGCCACCCACCGGATGGGGGATATCGTTATTGACAAGCGGAATAACCATATGTACATAGGGTATTCAACCCTGTGCAAACACCCTAAGTCGAAACTCCAGGGCTCTGATGTAGAATCCATTGTTCTTGCTATGGATCACAGAGGTAAAACCTTGTGGTGGAACAGGCTGCACAAAGAAGTTCCCTCAGAAGGAAGCTCCGCTGCCCAGGAAATTGACGGGCTGGCACTCGACTATGCCAATAACCAGTTATATGTAGCCGGAGCAAGTCTGGATACCTGCTTGTACAATTTTTGGAGAGGGGATGAAATTGCATTGAACCCTGGCCAGAATGGTGTTCAAAACAGGTTTACCGGAACCAACTCCTCTATCCGGTTTGCCTGGTTGGGAAAAATGAATTTAAGTGATGGTAAAATGCGTGCAGCCACTTATGTGGGCGAATACAATAACGATATTGGACAAGCCGGCACAACCTTTTCAGACCCCTTGCTGGATGGCTGGCCTGATCCAAACACAGGAAATCCCAATCTGGATAATACCAGAATCCTTGGAATAAATGTGAGTCCGGATGGAGGATCTGTAGTTATCCGGGGAGAAGGGACCCGCACCATTACCACAAAAAATGCATATCAGCGCATGCCAAAAACAGCAGACGGACTGGCCCCGAGAAACCATTTTGTCCGGGTTTATTCTGCTGACCTGGATTCCATTCGATATTCAACTTCCATGAGTTTGCTTTATGAACCGAACGGCACCAACAACAACGCTCCCAATCTGGGGCTTTCGTCCGCCCTTGTTCATCCTCAGGGAATAATGGTGGTTGGTTCAACCAACTCAGCAACAGGAAAGCTGGCTACCCTGCGGACTCCAGCTTTTGGAGACTCACTGGCTCAAAGAAAGCGGGGATTTATGGCCTGGATCAACTTCAACTGCGACACCGTGGCCCGGCCATTGGCAATAAACGGGGCTCCGGCCATCAGTTGTCAGGGAGGAGTTTATACCTTCACAACTCCTGCTTTGGCATCGGATAATTTTGTATGGTCTTATCCAAAAGGCTGGATCGGAAGTGATTCTGCATCTTCTTCAAATACGGCTTCTTTAACCGTTAAAGCCCTGGCCAATGCTGAAGCAGGAAAAATTGTGGTGGCCAGGAAATCTTCCTGTGGGGTGAGTCTGCCATTTGGCATTAACATCGCAAAACCACTGCCCACATCCATTTCCATCAGTACCAACCCAGGATTTACGGCAGCAACGTACAATCTTCCTTCCAATACGGCTGTATGGTTTGTGAATGGTGATACTGCCAGGAGAGCAAATGGAACCCCTATCCGGACTTCCACCATTGTATTTTCCCAAATTGTACCTCCCCTTTCTTTGCCAGACACTTTGACGGCAATTGTCACCAATGATTGCGGCACTTACGAGTCAGCAATCATCATTCTGACATCCAACAAGAAGCTTCTTTCAGGTGAAGGCTTTTCCCTTCGCCCAAACCCCACCACTTCGATGGCTGAAATTCAGGTGGCAAAAGGAATCCAACCAGAAAGAATTCGTCTTTTCGACCTGATGGGTAAAGAGATAATTATACCGAT
>JBIPNA010000403.1:0-3265 GCA_044375665.1 Catalimonadaceae bacterium | reverse complement strand
GAGGCAATACCTACCGGACCGCTAAGCGATTGGCTGGCAGAAACTTCTCCGGAAAATACCTTTGAAAAGCCAAGAAAATTGAATTTCAGAATATCCATGGCATTCGAAAAACCCAATCCAATGGATTCTCCAAAACCAGGGTAATAAGTACTTTCCTTCAAATGGAACCTGGGAAAGAAACCCAATGTTCCGTTTTGTGCTACAGTACATTGTAGCGTCTTCATCTCGTTTTCTTTAGCCCTTGCTACCTTAATTTCCACTTTGCAGCATTTGTATTCGCTTAAAATGGGCCTTACATCCTGAAAGTAGGAAATCGGCTGACCGTTGATGGAAAGAATTTTGTCCCCAGGCTTAAGTCCACCCAGCGCAGCTCCTGAACCAGCTGCCACCCTGTCGATGGAGAACGGTTGAGCAGGGGAAAGGAAACCGTCTTTTCCGCCTGATTCACTTACCCTTTTCAACATATCTGCAGGAATGGCAATATCCACCATTTTACCTTTGCGGTCCACTGTATAGACTGTTCCGGAGGTAAAAAGGAATTGCGGGTTGAGGGCATCGTTAAAGCGCTCAAGCGGTTTTCCATTGACAGAAACCAATCTGTCTCCGGTCTCAAAACCGATGGCTTTTGCTGTAGGATGGGCAAAAACACCATCTTTTAATTCTGAGTTGGCAATAAATGATTCCCCGCTGACCCAGATCAGTCCGATAAATATGATGATCCCAAGGAAAAAGTTCACTGTGATTCCACCCAACATCACAATCAATCGCTGCCAGGCAGGTTTAGACCTGAATTCCCATTCCTGTGGTTCTTTGCTCAGGCTTTCGGTATCCATGGATTCATCTACCATTCCTTCAATTTTTACAAAACCACCAAGCGGAATGGTTCCAATCCCATATTCTGTTTCTCCGATTTTTCGGGAAAATAAAGTAGGAGGGAAGCCGATGAAGAAACGACTGACCCTCATTCCAAAATATTTGGCCGGGATCATATGGCCGGCTTCGTGAAGTCCAACCAGGATAGAGAGTGCCAGAATTAACTGGCCGATCATAATGAGTATGTCCATGAAAAATATAAAGTCGTGGTTTTGGGAAGGATTAATTTAAAGTTTCCAGGAATTTCCGGGTCATTTCTCTTGCCTCGGTATCGGTTTCGACATAGTCATTATAACCCGGATTGGAAATGTTTCTCCCTTCTTCCAAACAGTGCTGCAAAAGTATGGGAATGTCGGTAAACCGGATTTTTTCTTTTAAAAAGGCTTCTACTGCAATTTCATTGGCGGCATTTAAACGACAGGCGGCATTTCCACCCATGGCCATAGCCCGGTAAGCCAGGTCCAGACATGGGAAATTTTGGGTATCTGGTGGCTCAAAAGTGAGTTGCGGATGGTCAAAAAACGAAAACCTTGGAAATTGGGAAGCGATTCTGTCTGGATACGCCAGGGCATACTGGATGGGCAGTTTCATATCTGGCAAGCCCATTTGGGCTTTCATCGAGCCATCACAAAACTGAACAATGGAATGCAAAATAGATTGAGGATGCACAATTACCCTGATTTGATCAGCTGCCAGCCCAAACAGCCAATGGGCCTCCAGAACTTCAAAGCCTTTGTTCATCAGCGTAGCCGAATCGATGGTGATTTTGGCGCCCATATCCCAGTTGGGGTGTTTGAGTGCCTGACGTACTGTGGCTTTCTCCAGATCCTGGCTTGATTTTCCGCGGAAAGGTCCGCCGGAAGCCGTCAGATAAATGCACTCTACAGGATTACCTGCCTCTCCCACAAGGCATTGAAAAATTGCCGAATGCTCCGAATCAACCGGTATCATCGGGACCCGATGCTCCTGCAATTTCCTGTTGATCAGGTCACCTGCAACAACCAGGGTCTCTTTATTGGCCAGGGCAATGGGTTTCCCTGCTTCTATTGCTCTTAAGGTAGGCTCCAGGCCCGAATATCCAACCAGCGCATTCAATACCAAATCAATTTCTCCCGATTCTGCAATCGACGCCAGGGCAGCTTTTCCGGCGAATACTTTTATGCCTTTTGGCCAAAGGGCTTCTTTCACCTTCAGATATTGGGACTCATCCCCAATCACTACGGCATTGGGCAGAAACTCAAGTGCCTGTTGAATCAGGGCATCTCCCTGTTTTCCGGCAGTTAGAATCTCTGCGGTAAAACGATCTTTGTTTTGGCGGATAACATCCAGGGCTTGTACACCAATGCTGCCGGTGGAACCCAGAATGGCTATTTTCTTTTGTGGTTGATGGTTCTCCAAAATCTATTTATCCGTTCGGAATGGTAAAAGAGGTAGCCCAGCCGAGTTGTACAGGTTGATGTCATCTGGATTGTTGGCCCATCCATAACGCAAATACACCGGCTCCGGAACCTGGGGCGAATAAACGAAAACTTTCCCGCCTTCCAGTCTTGCAGGTGCCCAGTAAAATTTCTTATCGGCTCCTGCCACTGCAAATCCTTTGGCATAACCATACCGATCTTTGACTTTCATCCCTTTTTCTGCATTTTTAAAGGTGACCGAAAATCCCGTCCCAATTTTTTCGATTTTATCCATGGATGGATTCAAAAAAGGCAGATCTGACTGATAAAGGTTTTTCAGGGCGATAAGTGCAAGGCGGCGCCCAACTTCCTGCTTATTTTTCGGGTGGATGTCATTAGCCTCTCCTATATCCACCGCGGTGGCCATGCCGGTATTGGGAAGGCTTAGGGTCATTTCCTGAGCTTCCCGCAACTCAGCCCAGGGGCTTTTTTCTGCCGGCAGGGTATCAGGACTCAGGTAATTGGCCAGTTGCACGAAGTAGAAAGGAAAATCTCCCTGGCCAAAACGAGACCTCCAATCCTGGATCATGGCCGGAAACAAGCGCTGGTATTGACTTGCTTTGGCTGTATTCGATTCTCCCTGGTACCAAATGACACCTTTTATGCCCAATGGAATTATTGGATGGAGCATGCCATTGAATAAAGTGGCGGGTTGATTTTGCATCCGGACATCATCTCCAATCTTAGCCAGCTGGTCTGCAGCGCAACCTGGCTTGTATTTCCAAAGCCCTGAAAGGGGGATAGATTCATTTTTTCCAGCCAGTTTCATGTCTTCCTTCGCTCCCCAGAGCCCACCATTTCCAGTCCAGTCAATTACCCTGACCGATATGGTGTTTTTACCTGGTTTGAGAACTCCGTCGGGAAGGGTGTAATTCCTGTTTCGGTCGTAGCCACGCATTCCACCTATTTTAATCCCGTTTACCCAGACACTATCC
>JBIPNA010000402.1:0-3282 GCA_044375665.1 Catalimonadaceae bacterium | reverse complement strand
GAGACAGGGCGATGGCATCCACGACATCCATACCCGAAATTACCTTTCCAAAAACAGTGTATTTCCCATCGAGGCGGGGCAAACCCGCTTTGTTTTGGACGATGTAAAACTGACATACGGCCGACAATTTATCCGGATTGTCGTCACGGCCTGCACCAAGGGCCCCATAAACATGGCGAAGGCTATCGACAAATTCTGGTTTTTCAAGATAAGGCGAGCCTCTAAATCCTTGAGGCGTATCGGGACAACCACCCTGAATGACAAAACCTGGTATAACCCGATTGAACGTGAAACCATTGAAATACCCCTGAGCTACAAGCGCCAGAAAGCGGGCTTTGTGACGGGGTGTCTGGTTGAAAAGTTCAATTTTAATTTCCCCTTTGGAGGTTTGAATGGTCACCATTTCGGCTTGTTTCGGGACCTGAACCCGGCACCCGAAGACATAAACCAGACAAAGGCAAGTGCACCATTTTATCATTACACAAACCTAAGGTCTTGACATCAACTCTACAACGTGCTGTTGGCGCCAACAGCTGTTTGGCCACCAGAACCGACCGGCTTAGGGATCGTACGGAAAAGCCCACAGTACGCAAGGCACGAAGCGTGCGAGGACTTGAACGGAAGAGCCCGGCCCGAGGAAACGAGGGAAAGCCCCGGCAAAACACCAAAAAGGGAAAAACTTCAGAGAATGGTTTTGAAAATCGTGAATTGCATTTCACATTGCCTGTTGCCACAATCTTCCATGGAAAAACAACCACGAATTGCCTTAAAGTCCACCAGGGTCGCAGTTCCCTCAGGAATTGAAAAAGCCATCGTCTGCGTCAGTGATGGCAAAATCCGGGCTGTTTTACCTTATCATGCCGAACCGGATGGATATGTAGTCGAAGATATCGGAGATCAGGTTTTATTTCCCGGACTGGTGGATATGCATGTACATATCAATGAACCAGGCCGAACCCATTGGGAGGGCTTTGATACAGCAACGAGGGCAGCGGCAGCGGGAGGAATAACAACACTCATCGAAATGCCCCTGAATGCAAGTCCGGTAACCACATCTGCAAACAGCCTGTTTGTAAAGCTCAATTCTGCCAGAGGAAGAATACATGTGAACTGTGGATTCTGGGGAGGATTGGTTCCAGACAATGGATCTGAACTGGAAGAACTGCTCGATCAGGGCGCCTTTGGTTTGAAAGCATTTCTAACCCATTCTGGTATTGATGAATTTCCAAATGTCAAAGCCACCCAGCTGCGCCTTGCCAGCCGGATTTTAAAAACCAAAGGAAAGCCGTTGCTTGTTCACTGTGAAATAGACAGTTTTCACAACGACACCATTCGGTTTCGACAGAATCCCCGGTCATATGCTGCCTATGTTGCTTCAAGGCCAGACCGTTGGGAAGTAGAGGCTATAGAAATGGTTTTAAAGGTTTGCAGGGAAATCGGGGCCAGAACCCATATTGTTCATCTTGCTACAGCCCAGGCTTTGCCCCTGATCAGAAAGGCGAAAGCAGATGGCCTGCCTGTGACCGTAGAAACCTGTCCCCATTATCTTGTATTTGAATCAGAATCGATTCCGGATGGGGAAACCATGTACAAATGTGCCCCACCCATCAGGGACAAAGCCACTCAGGACGCCCTTTGGGAAGCGTTGAGAGAAGGCACTTTAGATTTTATTGCCAGCGATCATTCTCCGGCACCGCCAGAATCCAAATCCATCGAAACAGGCAATCTATCTGAAGCGTGGGGAGGAATTGCAGGACTTCAATTTAGCTTGCCTGCCATTTGGACCAATGCATTCCGTCGCGGCTTTTCCCTTCATGATGTAGCCTGCTGGCTTTCTTCAAAACCAGCTGCATTTTGTGGGCTGGGAAATCAAAAAGGAAAAATTGCGGAAGGATTTGATGCCGATCTGATGGTTTGGGATCCCGAAAAGCTGATTTTCCCAACCAAAGAAACCGTTTGGCACCGACACAAAATCAGCCCCTATCTTTACAAATCCTGGCAGGGCGAAGTTCTCAGAACCTATGTTTCTGGCCAGGTGGTATATGATTCCGGAAGATTTCTACATTTGAACCGGGGTGAAATATTGCTGTCTCCCTCAACTTCGAACCTTTAAATTCTTGCACATAAATAACTTATGATCGGAACACCCGCCCACCAGGAACCTGCTTTCACAAACCTCACCAGTCTTGCCACCGAACGACTTGGTGGAAAAGTTCTGTCCTGCTCCGATGATTTCTTTGCTGAAAAGGAAAACCTGATCAAACCGGGCAGGGGTATTTTCATAGCAGACAAATACACCGACCGGGGGAAATGGATGGATGGTTGGGAATCGAGGAGAAAAAGGGGCCCGGGACACGACTGGTGCATTGTCCGATTGGCTACCACCGGTAAGATCAAAGGCGTAGATATAGATACCAACCATTTTCTTGGGAACCACCCTCCTTTTGCAAGTATTGAAGCATGCCTTGCTCCTGTAAATGCCTCTCCTTCGGATCTGGAAAAAGGCACCAACTGGATTGAAATTCTACCTAAATCGACACTGGCACCCGGATCGCAGAATTTTTACGAAATCACCCATCAGGGAATTTTTAGCCACATCCGTCTTAATATCTATCCGGATGGCGGTGTGGCAAGGCTGAATGTGTATGGAGAAGTTTATAAAGATTGGAGTCTGATCGGGGAAAACAAGGAAACAGATTTGGCTGCAGCCATCAATGGAGCCAGAGCAGTTTTATGCAACGACATGTTTTTCAGCCACATGGGCAATCTAATCATGCCAGGCAGAGGCATCAATATGGGCGATGGCTGGGAAACAAAACGAAACCGAACGCCCAACAACCGGGACTGGGTCATCGTCAGATTGGCCCACCGGGGAGAAGTTGATTATGTGGTTGTTGATACGGCCCATTTTAAAGGCAACTACCCCGACTCCTGTATCCTGGAGGGTTGTGTTTGGCCGGTTGAAAATGAAAACCAGCCCGATTGGTGGGATAATGTTGCATGGGAAGTCATCCTTCCTCAATCCAAACTAAAGGCCGATTCTGAGCATACGTTTAAGGAATTGAGTAATAAAGGCCCATATACCCATGTCCGGCTTTCTATTTTTCCTGACGGTGGTATCAGCCGACTTCGGGTTTTCGGGCGCATAAAACTGGACAAAGGCTTATAGCGATGGATCTGGCCATTTGGAATTCCATCCCTGAAAGCCAGGCATTTGAAAATCTGAAGGCCTGCTGCCATTGCCAGCTCTGGTGTCAGGATATGTTGAAACATCGCCCATTT
>JBIPNA010000070.1:0-12497 GCA_044375665.1 Catalimonadaceae bacterium | reverse complement strand
TGGGCCACTGTAAACTGACCCGGGGCAGGGTAAATCGATACCGGCTCCGGTGCGGCTACAGTGCCGGAGGTAATGGTGAGGAAGGCAGTGGCAATGGACGAGTTGGTAAGTCCTGCCTTTACGCCCATCGCACGGATTGTGGTCGTGGCGGATACCCAGAACGGTCCGGTGTACAGGCGTGTAAAGCTGGTACCAATCACCGGATTGTTGCCCGTGGTGGTGTAGTAGATTTCTGCACCCGTCGTCGTCGTGGTGATGCCAACAAGACGACTGCCTGTATAGGTACCTGTGCCTGGCGCGATGACCGGTGTGGCAACCACCGATGGGTTTGTGATGGTAAAGGTTCCCGTAGCAACGGCAGAGTTTGGTGCGCCGGTTTTAACTCCAATCGCCTTGATGCTCACCGTTTGATTTACCTGAACAGGTGCCGTATACAAAAGTGTAAAGCTGGTTCCGACCTGTGGCGTATTCCCGTTGGTGGTGTAGTAAATACTTGCGCCAGGTGTGGCACAGGAAATACTTACTGCAACCGGATTGGCAAAAGTACCCGCACCAGGTGAGAAGGTTGGCAGGGCGACGGGCTCAAGAGGAGCCGAAGTGAGTGTGACCAAAACAGTATCGCATTTGGTGCAACCTTCAGAACTGGTGAAGCAATACACCAGCGGATACGTACCCAAACCCTGATTGCTGTTGAATGCGTTTCCTGTTACACCTGTACCAGACCAGGTTCCGCCAGATGGGCTGCCACCAAGGGGATAGTTTCCGCTGTTCTGTGTGAGGCTGAAATCCAGACCTGCCTGGGTATTGGGAAGTGCATAGGTGCCGAGCACAAATTCGGTACTGGTTCCTTCCAAACCTGTAGCTGTTTCGCGGATTTTTACCGTATAGCTTCCAGCCTGGGAAACTGAAACCGACTGGGTGGTCGCCCCGTTCGACCAAAGGAAGGTGTACCCCGAATTGCCAGCCTGAGGATGATTGGCCGTCAGCACTGTGGTGGTTCCGGGACAAAACTGTGTTGCACCTGAAATGGTGGGAGGTGCAATGGAATTGTCCACGATGGTAGCCGCAGCCGAATAGCTGGTCCCGATCTGGTAATCTCCGCCCTGCGCCAGAGAAACCGATAACTCTTCATTTGGCTCTACGGTTCCATCTGCTTTTGGATGGATCCGCAACACAGCTGATTTTTTATTTTGGGGGATGATGATCCTACCCTGAACGCCATTGAAGGTATTGAGTCCGCTGGAATTCGAAAAAGAATAGGTATAGTCATCTGTAACCGTCGCGGTTCCTGACACAGTAAAGTTTACCTGAACCTCTTCGGCTGCATTCTGTGGCAATTCAAATTGAAACAGAAGGGTGTCCAGGGCATTCTCTACAATGGATGTCTGATTGACAGAAAGCTGAAGGGCATTGTTTCCTGTACCTGGTTCAAAACCTTCCACATCAAACAATAGGGTATCGGTAATTGTACGAATGTTGTTGTTCTTATCGGCGATGTTTCTGAGTGTGAGCCTTAGGCGCTCGCCCGTAAAGTTCTGCAGGCCGGAAACCGGTGTAACCACAAGCCCTGAACCCAGTCCATTAACCAGGATTGGAATCAGCTGGTTGTCTGAAATCCTGCGGAGTTCTGCTTTACCGTTGTTCAGGTCGGTGGTCCGGATTTCTTCGTCAAACTGGAAGGCGATTTCATCCCCAAGGGAATAAATGCCATCGGTTGGCTGTGGAGTGCCCAATACCAGTGGACTTTTCCGGTCAATCGTTCCCTGAATGCGTTGGGTATAGGTTATCCCTCCCGAACAAAACAATTTGATCCGGAGAAAGTACTCTCCATCAGCAAGACTGCTCACGTTCCAGTTGATGGTTGATCCGTTTGAACTGTTGCTCAAGGCCGAAGCAAGCCGGGTAAATCCTGTTCTCCAGTTGTTGGAGCCCACTTTTGCATATTCCAGCTGGATCTGAATGAGGTTGGACAAAACATAATCCTTTACAACCACCGGAATGATATCGTTGCCCGATTGGTTGCAAAGCCAGCCGGCTTCCGGCTGTGCCATGGTAATCGGGCTACAATTCACAGCAAAGGAGGCAGATAAAAGCACAGATTTCTGCACATCGCCCGAACAGGCATCGGACAGGGTAAACCTGAGACCCTCGTATGTATAGGCATTGTTGGCCGGGTTGCGGCTCACGTTTACGGTAACCGATACTTCATCGTTGGGATCGATGGTATATGGAATGGGCGTGCCATCCACTGCACTTCCTCCAATACTGATGGTAGCGCCAAACGGATTGCTGGCCTGGTCAAAAGAAAGGTTGTAGGTTCGTGGATTCGGGTCAATGCTCAGATTGCCAAGCTTTAATTCAAAAATGGCATCGGTATTGGGTGAAACATTGGTCAAAACCGGATTCGAAGCAATCAACTGAATTTCATCCCTTGGCTGGGTGTTGTTTTCCGGCGGGCAGCTGGACTGACCTGCAACCGTTTGAAAAACAGGTGTGTTGTACACCGGATCCTTGCGCACATTGACCGAAAAGTTGTCCAAAGCATCGTTGTCGTCCAACGTATAGCCAATGGTGGTACTGTTGGTGCTGGTGTTGGTGGTGCTTTTTCCCATCTCAGTTTTCATGTGGATGTTCACCCCACCACTCAAGCCGGAACCGGCGATTTCGAAACCCAGTTCCAGAGCCAGGCCCAGATCAATTTCCATATCAAACTCAATGGTATTGGACTTTGATGTGGTTGATGTGGTGGTGTTGCTGATGGCTCCGGAGGAACCAAAAAACGAGATGTTTTTATCCAGCGCCGACCGGCTTTTATTGAGTTCATTGTTGGCCAGTACCTGCTCCCAGACTTTGATCTGGTTCTGGTAATTCCGGATTTCGGACTCGCTGTTGCCGGGGTTGTTGACAAAATTCTGAAGTGTCGGAATTACATTTTGCTTTATGGCTGCGGCGGTATAGACATACTGCGTTGCAAAGCCATTCTGGGCAATCATAAGACGTTTGGGTGCAATCAACTGACAGTTTTCATCCAGCTGTACCTGTGTAGAGCGGGAATACAGCAGATTCATAGCTGCCCCGATGAACAAGTCGCCGTCTTCGCCGGTCACATCTTCGTCTGCAGAAGTCGAGATGTTTTGGGTGGTGGTGGTCGAAATGATGGATTCTTCGGCCCGGTTGGTCCGGCTGTTCACCGCCACCGAACTGTTGATGCTTCCCCAGACCTGGGTTTCGGTGGTAACACCAAGCCCGGCTTCAAACTGTGCACCCACTTTTACATTCAGCCAGCCTTCGGTCGAGTTACCAGAGGCTGCGCTCCAGCGCATTGCCCGCTCAATGGTTTTGTTGGTTTCCCAGAAACTGTAACTCTGGTCTCCGGGAGGATCGTGGAGAACCACCAGCGGAATTTGGGGTGAAGTGGTGGCAAAACTGCTGGCGTTATCGCTTTTCACACCAAGGACGACTACATTGGGATTGATCTGTGCTGCCTGCCGGCCATAACGATCTGTATAATCGATCCGGAGGTCCTTCCGGAAATTGCCCAGGGTATTGGGGGATCCTACCACAAAACTATCCACAGCCAATCCATTGACAGGTAGGATTTTATATTTGGAAGGCAGGTCATCTCCCGACAGGTTGGTTACAACCCGTACCGTATCGTCGCTTAGGCGGCAGCCCAGGCCAGGGCTTCCCTGAAATACCCGAACCTCCAGCCGCTTTTTGGCCGATTGCTCCAGGGTGACAAAAGACAATTGGGTTCCGTTGCAAAAGGAAGGGTCAAAGCCAATCAATTGGATGCTGGGCTTTCGTTGAAAACGGAGATTGAGGATTTGATTTTCAAATGAAATATCCGCTATCAGAGAATCTTTGGAAATGGATGAGGGCAAAGGCCCGTTGTTGAAAAAAGCCAAAAGGTCTGCTCCTTCTACCGGTTCGGAAGAAGCGGCCTGTTGAAAACTCACGACCGAAACTTTGTATTTCCGGGCCGGAAGCGAAATGGCATAAGTCCCATCGTCCAGAGTCCAGACTTGTTTCCGGAACTCCGATGGTCTTTCAATTCCATCCTTATCGAGCAAAATGTCGGAAAACTCCAGCAGGGCTTTTCCAATGTAGTTGTTGCACCCATCGCCAAACCTTCCGGAAATGGTGTGGGTGGTGGTATCTTCAAAATCCACATTGGCCACGTTGTTGAGCACATTCACCAAAAGGGAATCGGGAACAAAGCGGTGGCCTTCCAGTTGAGGTTTAAACGAATACTGGCCCTGGTCGGTCACAGTAGAAGCCCATTGCCCATAGAGTCCGGGCGGATTGAGGTAGGCCGATTTCATCACAAAAATACCTTTCCTTAAAATGGTAACCCCATCCAGATTGGAGGTGATGGAATCGGGTTGATCGGCCGCATCGAGACAGCCCACACAGGTTTGAAATACCTTTCCGGTGATGCTGTAGGCCGTATTGTCGGTAAAGTCAATGTTCTCCCTGTTGAAGTTGGTGTTGCTCACAAACCGGATGAGGGAATCGGGTGAAAAGTCGTGGTCGGCTTTAACCGGGCGAATCACAAAATCGGTGCTCACGGCTCCGTTGTTGTTGCCTTCATTCAAATCTCCGTAGTAAACAGGGATGGAGTAGGCCCCATCCGGTCCGGTGGTATCGCGGTAGGTAAATTCCTTCGGACTACCGGGCAGATCGCTCAGTTTACGGGCCTGGATTTCAATGCCTTCCACCCCAACGCCATTGGCACTTCGTACTTTTCCGGAAATGTTTCCGTTCGGCCGAAGTACGTTGATGGCCACTTCGTTGGATGTTTGGGTGACCCCGCATACCGTCATGGACCTTCTATACACTTTGGGTTGGGTGAGGTTGGGAAGCGAATATGCGGCACCTGTTGCACCGGAGATCACGGTCCAAACTGAACTGCCGGGTTGCCTTTCTTCCCATGAATATGGGGGCAATTGTCCGGAAGCGAGAAAGGCACTCGCTTCATTGGTGACAAAGTCGGGGAAACGTTCCTGCGGGTTGACCACCGTATGCGGATTGCCAATGGCTCCAGGTCCGAATTCGCACCAGTATGTGATCCGCACCATACCCGGGGCTCCTGTTCCATACAAGGCGTTGGGACCCGACCAATAATTGCTTCCCCCTCCACCGCCGGGTTGTTTTCCATTTCGGGCATTGGCATCAAACCGATCGTTGCTTCCTCCATTGCCTTCACCAGCCCCGCCTGCAACCGCAAAGCAACCATTGGAAATAGCTCCATTGGCTGCAAATTTGATGGGGCCCGCCGATGCGCCACCCGAACCTCCGGTAATGAAACCATTGCAAAGACCTGTTCCGCCACCCTGGCCTCCCTTGGAGGATCTCTGTGCAAATGGGTGAGAATCAGCAACCTGGGTCTGATTTCCGGGTTTTCCACCGCTGGCCTGAAACACCCCAAAAGGGAAAAAATTATTGAAAGAAACCGAAGAAGCCGCCCCGGTACCACCCACCGTAATGGTCAATTTGAAATCCGGAAACTCCGTGCCTTCAAATCCTTTTGTCATCACGCCACTCTGCATATAGTTTCCTGCATTTCCGCCATGGGTGGCGATTCCGGATGCTCCACCTCCCCAACATTCAATTTGAATGGTTTTGGTTCCGGGGGGGGCTTCCCATTGAAGGGTACCCGGTGTGGTAAAGGACACCTGGGTTTGGCCAAAGGCATGGATCAGCAACAGCGTGACCAGGAAAAAGGAGAGGACAACAATCAAAAAAATCTTGTTGAATTTCTCCTGGCGTTTCGGAAAAAAAGATTCCTGAAAATCCTGTTTTCCGCCGTGCGGATCCGAAACAGGAGGAACGTAGTGGTCGGGTTTCGCCGACGACCAGAGGAAGGAAAGACCCGACGGTTTCCGGTCGATGTCTTTCGGTGGGTAAACGGTTTGCATACAGAAACAAGATGTTGGGGCAAGGCTACAAAGCCCATCGACACCTTTTTTTAGGCCTGGTTGTCCGGGCCACCTGAGTAGGCAACTGGCGGGAATGGCTGGACATCCGGCGGAGGATTCAAGTCGAAAAATGGGATGCCCGAGGGATGAGCCCTAAGATGTTTCTTCAACCCAGAATCCGTATTGAAAATCCAATTCCATCCCTCGTGGTGGACGCTTTGTCTTTTCCAGGCGGAGCGCTGCTACGCATTCAGAACAACAAGAGAATGACCTATGGGGAGTCAGGATCTCAATTCAAATTCGGGTGGATAGAGTTTTACCTCTCAAAACGAAGTTCAATTGCCTTTTCAGGGCTTGTTTTCGTTATTCTCAAACGATAAGGCAAAAACAATGCCCCCTTCAGACCTAAAACCTGAAACTACCCGCTTGTCGTTAATCTGTTACCACCAATTTGACACAACGGGTGCCGGACAAGCCCTCGGTAATTTGGAGGTGATGTATCCCCGGCAACAAAGGCAAATCATGTAATGGGAGGGAAGATCCGGAGAAATTCGTCCACCTATGGAGCGGACAGCCAAGCGCATTGAAAATCCAGAGGTCCGCATTGTTCAGCGCAGGCTCAAAGCGGATGGCCGCATGGCCAGAGATGGGATTCGGGGAAAAAACGCGTAAACCATCATTTGCATGCCTTTGGATATCGGTCAGGTTGCAATTGATCTTAAAAGGTAAGGAGCAAATTTCCCCATTGTAGGCGGCTTCAAAAAGGTAGGTACCCGTTTCCGTGGGAAGGGTCCGGGTCCAGCCCCACCAGGACCGGGTTGCGTTTGAGGTAAAGGTTCGCGTCCAGCTTCCAAACACGGAACCATCCGGTCGGAGAATGCGCATGGCTGCCGTGGTGGCATCCCTTTGATCGCGAACAAAAATGTAAAACTTCGCCTGGGTACCGCCCAGGTAACAACTGTCTTCGTTGGGGGTTTCGGTCTCCGGACATTCCGGAAATACCGGAGAAACGGGATTCACTGAAACTTTCATTAGGGTCGGGTCTGTGTACGCCAGCTGATTCACCCACAAGGTACTGTCGTTTTGTGGGTTACAGGCGCCTCCAAAAGGATCCACAAAGTCCGCTACGCTGAGCGTTTTCCGAACCTCAAAGTGAAGATGCGGCCCTGTGGAGAAACCCGAGCTTCCCACAATACCTAAATATTCGCCGGTCTCAACGGTTTGCCCGATGTTTTTAGCCGTGACGGAGTTTTTTTTCATGTGCCAGTACCGGGCCGTAGATCCATCGGCATGGCGGATCACCACATAATTGGCGGGAGTGCCGGTTACCCAAACACAGTTTCGGTCAAATTCCCCGTCTGCTTTATCCACAATGGTTCCTGGAGCCGCAGCCACCACTTCCACCTGGTTGTGGTCCATCTTGTAAAACGAGTACGGATACGGGGAAATGTCCACGCCCCGATGGCCATCGTAGGTGCGTTTGCCACAATTCCAATCGCGGATGCTATCCACGGCCGGATCCTGATCTACATAATTCCGGATGGTGAAATAGCTACAGTCGTTCAGGCCATTCGCTTGGCGAAGGGGCCAGTAAAACGTAGTCGTTAGGGTGTTGGTGGCCTTTTCATCCAGACCCAGCAGGCGGTAATTTTCCTTCAATCTTTTTTCCAGGGCCGCATCCTCCTCCGGTGTAATGCAGGGCCTGTCCGGACCTTGCTCCTCCACCAGATCTATGGCATTTCCTTGGTCCGGGACATCCCATTCCTGGGCCCACCCCTGGAAAGAGGCAACCAGGAGTAGTGTAAAGGCGAGGGTTAGGATGTGTTGGCGCATAGCTACCTTTGAAAGAGGTGTTTACAGGCAAAGCGTAGGGAGAACGCAAAGTAATACGGGTTTGCGGTGAATTAAAAGGTCGGAAGGAAATTCTGGTATGAAAGGTGCTTTTTTGCCCGGATCCTGCAGTAGGAAATCCATTCTTTCCGCCTTTGGCGGACCAAAGCAAAGTCAGCCAAGGGCGGAGCCCTTTTCTTCTGGGTCTGGGAGGATGCTCCAAAAGTCGAGTAAAAGGCGCAGATTTTTCTCAGAATCCGCCAAGTACATCCGATTTCGAATTTCCAACAAAGTACCTCGGTTTATGGCATGTTAGACACTTCCTATGAAGTCCTGAATCAAAATCAGGCTGCAATTTCAAGTCGGTCCACAAAAGCCATAATTGCAAAAAAGCCCAGTTTGGTGGAAAAAGAGAAAAATCCCTGGCGAATGGAAAATCCAAAGATCAAACCCTCCTACATTTCAATGGCTTGACCTTTAAATACCGGCAACCTTCTCAAAACCGCATACAAATCCTCTTTCGAAACGGGCTTCAACACATAGCCCGAGCCACCGAGCTGGTAGGTCTGAAAGGCATATTCTTTGGAAGCGGAAATCACCACAAAGGGAAATTGGCGGTGCTGGATTTTTTCGAGGGCATCGAAACCAGAGTGGCCACCGAGTTCAATGTCCAGCAACAGGAGATCGGGCTGACGAACCTGGGTTGCAGAAATGGTTTCGTTTACGGAGCCAACGGTTGCAATTTCAAGCGGACCGGACCAAAAACTCCGGACCAGCTGGTTCAGCAGTTGGGCAGAGCGGGATTCGTCTTCCGCAATAAGGATGTACATGGCCGACAAATTGAAAGCCCAATGGTACAGTGGTTTTGATCGCATCCGGGCACCGTTTTGCCAACGGCGCCGATTGCGGGACAAATGGCGGGTTTGGGTTCGTATGGGAAAGGAAACCCTTCTCCTCCCCCAATCCCTTGGAAGTGGATGGTTAAAGCTTCAAACAAGCCAGAAACTCCTCCTTCCGTCGCCTCGACACATCGATTTCGGTGCCGTCTTCCATGACCACGGTGCCGCCGTCGCCCTTGATGTATTTCCGGATGAAAGCCAGATTGATGAGGTAGGATTTGTGCACCCGAAAAAAGCGGTAGGGTTCCAGGATCTCTTCAAAACTGGCCAGGCTCCGGGTAGCCACCACCTGTTTGCCGTTCAGCAGGCGGAGGGTGGTGTAGTTGCCGTCGCTTTCGAAATAGACAATCTCTTTAAAATCAATGAATTCGTATCCGTTCAGCGTGGGAATGGTCACCTTGGTAAAGGCCTCGCCGTAGTGGTGGGCCAGGGTTTTCAGATGGGGTCGGTCGGCGGCCTGGGCCAGCAGGTTTTTCTCAGCCCGCTCCAGGGCATTCTGCAAATCGGAAGGATTGACCGGTTTCAGCAAATAATCGGCAGCACCCAAACGAAAAGCCTCCACGGCATAGCGGTTAAAAGCCGTTACAAAAATGACCTCAAACGGAATGTGGGGCATCTGCCGGAGCATTTCGATGCCTGTGGTGCCGGGCATTTCAATGTCCAGAAACAACAGATCGGGCATTTCCAAATCAATCAGGGATCGGGCTTCCTGCACGTTGGCTGCTTCGCCTACCACCCGCACCTGGGGCAAATACCGTTCGCACATTTGCCGCATGTATTGCCGCCCGTTGGGCTCATCGTCTACAATTAAAGCTCGGATCATACCGTCTGAAATACAAATAATGTAACACGTGTTCCGGCGGCCTCACCATCCGCTGTTTTGAGGTCTTCGGTTTCCATCCGGCTCCCTTTGCCCGAATCCAGCAGCCGAAGCCGGTTCTCGGTAATGCCCAGGGACATGGAATGGTGGTCGGTTTCTTTGGGAACTGCACCCGCAGCAGCCCGGCCCACGCCATTGTCTTCGACTACCACTTCCAAAGGACCCTCGTCTTTCCGGTCAAAAAAGATGCGCAATCGTTTTTCCCCCTGCTTGGGTAAAAGACCATGCTTGAGGGCATTCTCTACCACGGGCTGCACCACCATGGCGGGCAGCTTGTCGCTGTTGGGCATTACCTCATCGCTTACTTCCAGCTGGTAGCGGAAGGTATGGCCAAACCGCAACGATTCAATCTGAAGGTACAACTCCAAAAAGCGAAGCTCTTCCCGAACCGTAATCCATTTCTTTTCCGAATTTTCCAGAATCTGGCGGGTGAGGCGGGCATAGGCATCCAGATACTGGTAGGCGTTGTCGTTTTCCTGGTTCATCACCATCTGCTGGATGGCGTTGAGGGAGTTGAACATGAAATGGGGATTCATCTGTGCCCGAAGTGCCTTCATTTCGCTTTCGGCAATCTCGGTTTCCAATTGGCTTTCTTTCCGTTTCCGGTTTACAAAAAACAAGGTACCGCCCAACAACGAAACCACCAGCACCCCTAATCCGGCAAAGCCAAACATGCGTTTTTTTCGCGACTCAGCCTCCAGCAAGGCTTCCTGTTCCTTGATTTTCTGCGACTTAAGGCTGCTTTGGTATTTGCGGTCCAGGTCACGGTATTCGCTTTGGCGCTCCAGTTTCCGAAGCGAATCGTTGGTTTTGAAGTACAGCTCTGAATAGACCAGGGCCTTTTCAAATTCCCGTTTGGCCTTGTAAATGTCCATCAGCAACCCATAGCTTTCGACCAGATACCCAAGACCTCCGTATTCCTGCACAAGGGGTAAAGATTGAAGGGCCAGATTTTCACTTTCAGACAATTTTCCCTGGTCAAAAGCCTGGCAGGCTTTGTTAAAAATCAATGAGCCCTCCATATCCCGGAACTGCATCCTATGGGCCAGGGCAATGGCGCTGTCGGTATAAAACGATGCCTTCTCAAAGTCTTTCAAATTCATGTAAGCGGAGCCCAGGTTGGCCAGGTAATAAGCGGTCAGCAAAGGGTCCTGGTTGGGGACTTTAAACCACTCTTTGTACATGGCTATGGCCTTTTCGTATTGGTTGGATGCCAACCAGTAACTGGCCGCATAACCCGAAATGGTAGAACGTAAATCGTTCATTCCATGGGTTCTGCACAACGAGAGGGCTTTGTCCCAAAGCTCCAGGGACCGTTTTTCGCCACCGTTTCCGATCAGCATTTTGCCTTCCAGAAACATGTTCCCTGCAAGGCCCCGGGCATTGGCTGTTTTGTCCCAGTACGCTCTGGCTTTGTACAGATGTTCAAAGCCTTCTTTGTTTTGAAAAAGGACCAGGTAACAACAGGCCATGGACTGATGTGTTCGGGCTACCCAGAAAGGCAAATCAAGTTTTTCTGCCTGTCGAAGGTTCTCCGACAAAAAGGGCAAAAGCGATCTGGCAACTTTTGGGATGGAGTTGACCTCCAGGTACCGGTCGGTATAATTGCAGAGCTTATGAAACCTAAGTGTATCGTTTTTTTCCTGCTGGAAAGACCGGGCAATGGAGTCGGTCTTTGCATCCTGAGCCGTCGTTTTTTCACCAAAAACCAGCAGTAAACCGATCCAAAGGGCGGTTTTCCATGTCCGTGTATGCATAAGAAGAGCGATTTCAAACCTACGGAGCTTCATCTTCCGATGTATTGCCTTCCGTTTCAGGGCTTGAAGATGCAGGTGCTTTACTGAAATCCCACCCAAATTCTCAAGAAATCCGGAATTCATTTGCGGCAGGTCCATGCATATGCCGGAGGGCAGTGAACCTTGATTTCGTATCCTGCGGGTCTTTTTTGTATTCAGGATTCGACGGTCCTTGTCTTTTGTAGCTGGAACCGGTAATCGATAATTGATTGGAGTTGGCAGCCTCCACACAAGAATTTCGTTTCCCCGAAAGAGTTCCAAACAAAACCCGGCCCGACTCCGGGAGTTGGAATACCCTTAGCCGGAGGTGCAATCAGTCTGGAGTTTGCGGGCAAAGCATTACTTTTACCCACCATAAGCGAGTATGTATTTCAACAACAACTGGGCCGTAATTATTCCAATGGCAAACGAAGAGGCAGATTTTTCGGAATTGGCTTCGGTGCTCAGTTTTGTATTGGACAAATTGGAAAGCGGGGTTGTTTATTTTGTGGTAGACAAGGCCTCGAAAGACCAGACCCGTGCCCTTTGCGAGGCACAATCTGAAAAGGATGCCCGGTTTAAAACCGTATGGGCTCCCGAGAACCGGAATGTGGTAGATGCTTATCTTTCAGGTTACAGAGCGGCTCTGGCCAACAACCACAAGTTTATCATCGAAATGGATGCCGGCTTGTCGCACGACCCCAGGGCCATCCCCATGTTTCTGCGGGTTTTGAATGAAGGAAACGAATGTGCCTTTGGGAGCCGCAATATCAACGGGGGCTCGAATGCCGATTCACCCTTAAAGCGGAGGTTTATTTCTACCTTCGGGACACACCTGGCGAATCTTTTTCTCGGTACCCGCATGAGTGACATGACCTCTGGCTTTCAGGGATTCCACTCGAATGTGGTGAAAGCTTTTCTGGATTATGGGCTCCGCTCGAAAGCGCATTTTTATCAAACCGAGATCCGGTATCTTCTAAGGTTTACCCGCTACAGAGAAGTGCCTATTCACTACCGGGCCCCAAGTCCGAGTGTTTCTAATAAAGCCATGAGGAATAGTCTGGAAACATTCTGGTACTACATCCGTCTTCGTCTGGCAGGCAAGCCGGCCCGGATAAAAACGACCTTCAACTACCACAATTTTTCTCTGGATGAGGAGGGAGGCAAGGCTGAAGGTTAAAAGTGGCCATGG
>JBIPNA010000069.1:0-12506 GCA_044375665.1 Catalimonadaceae bacterium | reverse complement strand
CTCTTATTTCCACCAAAAATACAGCGGCCTGCCATACTACCCGCTGAGCAAGAAACCGACCCGGATCAGACAACCTGAATCTTTCTTTTTTGGGTTCAGACTTACGTCTTCATCAGTTTCCCTGATTCCGATATCCACACTGGCCGAATCAATATAAATTTAATCCATCAGGTTCACTCTAATGTTGAACCCTATCCTATTGATTCAGGCCATACATACGTTTGTCAACCTTGGGATACAGTCCGAAGACGGCTTCCATGAACGTCGAAAGGTTCAGATTTCCAACTACCTTTTGATGTACCTTTTTCTGATAAACATAGGAAATGCCATCGCCTTCGGACCCTATTACTGGCAGCCCATTTTGTTTTGGGACGCGATTTCATCTATCCTTTTCAGCATTCTGGGTTATATGCTGCAATATGTTGGGTATCGAAAATTTACCCGACACTTTTTTACACTTGCGGCAATTGCATCTTTAATCAACATATCATATCATTTCGGAGATGACACAGGAATACACTTTTACATTTTATTCCTCACGATAGTTGCCTTTCTATTGTTTGACAACTACCTCACTATTCTTCTCTACACCTGTCTTATTGCCCTGGTTTATGTTCTACATGATGCCATCTTCCAACACCAACCCTTAATTCAAGATGAAAACCTCAGGTTTTCATATTATCCCAACTTTGCCCTGGCCTTCACTATGTACATTTTTGTAGTGTACAATTTCCGCTTCGAGTCAGATCGGTATCAGGAAATTGTAGAGCTTCAAAATAAAGACCTGTCGGCTTTGTCCTTCAAAATGATGATGCAAAAGGATGATGCCCTTATCGCATCAAATCAACTCAAACAAAAAACAGCACTGCTTGAAAAGCAAAACAAGTCAATTTACGATTCATTGCGACTTGCTTCAATGCTCCAACATGAAACATTACCCAGTGAGGAGGAATTATTCCAGGGTCTTAAAGGAGGAACACTATTGTACAAACCTAAAGATGTTGTTTCGGGAGATTTTTTCTGGGCAAAAAGGAACTATGAAGGTCTCATTTTAATTATTGCAGATTGTATTGGCCATGGAGTTCCTGGAGGAATGATGGCTGTTTTTGCTTCCAACCTGATCACCCAGATTGTGGAAGAACAAGGGAAAACATTTCCTTCAGACATCCTGGAGGAATTGGATAGACGGCTCCGCAGAAGAATGAAACAAGATCCAAATTCTGAATTGGGAGATGGGATGGACATTGCCGTTTGCCTGATTGGAGAAGACAGGATTTCTTTTGCATCTGCGGCAAGGCCATTGGTTCGGGTTTCAGGCGAGGGCGAAACCCAGGTTATCCCTGGAACACGTTTTCAATTGGCCAGTTGGAAAAAAGAACAAACTGAATACGAGACTATTGAGATTCCGATTGTTCCCGGAGATCGTTTTTATCTTTTTACAGATGGTGCCACAGATCAACTAAATGGAACAACAGGAAAACGGTTGAGCACCAGAAACCTTGTCACTGAACTTCAGCAACTCCACCTGATGCCCTTCCCAAAGCAGAAATCTGAGTTGGAATCACTCTTTGCAAGCTGGCAGGGAGAAGCTTCACAAACAGACGACATTCTGCTTCTGGGTTTTGAAGTTTAATTTTCATCCACCAAATTTTTTCACTTAAAGAGATTCTGATTTCCCTGTTCGGGTGCGAATCCTCATTTTTACCCCATAATAGTAAATTGATGTCAGATTCCTATAAACGCACCCTTGTTACTGCAGCCTTGCCTTATGCCAACGGCCCGGTACACATCGGCCACCTGGCTGGAGTATATATTCCTGCAGATGTTTTTGTCAGATATAAAAGGCTGAATGGCGAGCAAGTGTTGTTTGTATGTGGCTCCGATGAACATGGGGTCCCTGTTACCATCAGGGCAAAAAAAGAAGGAATTACAGTTCAGGAAGCTGTTGACAAATACCACCATCTGATTAAGAAATCGTTTTCAGATTTTGGAATTTCGTTCGACTTCTATTCAAGAACCTCAAATCCCATTCACCACAAAACTGCCTCCGACTTCTTTCTGAAACTGTACAAGTCTGAGGCATTTTTAGAATTGGAAAATGAGCAGTTTTTCGATGAAGAGGCCGGACAATTCCTGGCAGACAGGTATATTCAAGGGACCTGCCCGAATTGTGGTTTTGAAAATGCTTACGGGGATCAATGTGAAAATTGCGGATCCACTTTAAGCCCTTCTGATTTAATCCACCCCCGATCCATGTTAAGTGGTTCAAAACCTGTTTTGAAAAACACAAAACACTGGTACCTTCCCCTCAATGACTATGAAAAATGGTTAAAGGAATGGATTCTTGAGGGCCACCCGGAATGGAAACCCAATGTTTATGGACAATGTAAAAGCTGGATTGATCAGGGCCTTCAACCCAGGGCTGTCACAAGGGATCTGGATTGGGGGATACCCGTACCCATTCCAGGAAATACAGGAAAAGTCCTCTATGTCTGGTTTGATGCCCCTATAGGGTATATTTCTGCAACCAAAGAATGGGCTCAAACTCAAGGTGAATCCTGGGAAACATGGTGGAAAGACCCGGAAACAAGACTGTTGCACTTTATTGGCAAAGACAATATTGTCTTTCATTGCATCATTTTCCCCGTCATGTTGAAGGCCCATGGTGAATTTATTTTACCCGACAATGTACCAGCAAATGAATTTCTTAACCTTGAAGGGCAAAAGATTTCAACATCAAGAAACTGGGCAGTGTGGCTTCATGAGTTCCTGGAAGATTTGCCGGGTCGTAATGATGCCCTCCGCTATACACTTACAGCTTGTGCTCCTGAAACCAAGGATAATGATTTTACATGGAAAGAATTCCAATCAAGAAACAACAATGAACTAGCTGATATCCTTGGAAATTTTGTTAATCGGGCAATAGTACTTACCCACAAATATTTTGAAGGCAAAATCCCATCAGCTGGTCCCCTGTCAGCCGCAGATAAAGAATTGGAATCAATTCTTCAAAATGCCCCTGGGCTGATTGGTCAGGCCATAGAACAATTTAAACTTAGAACAGCCCTTACCGAATTAATGAATGTAGCAAGGGCAGGTAACCGATATCTGGCTGAAACAGAACCCTGGAAGCTTATTAAGACAGATCCGGAAAGAGTAAAAACAATTCTTCACCTCTCCCTTCAAACATGCGCACTTTTAGGAAGAATTTCTGAACCATTCCTTCCCGAAACAACAAAAATCCTCAGGAACATGTTGCCAGAAATCCCCGACCAATGGCCAGATAAAGATTCCATTTTCATTTTGAAGCCCGGGAATCAAATAGGGGAACCCAAAATTTTATTTTCAAAAATTACTGATGAGGAAGTGGAAGCACAGCTCACAAAACTTCAGAAATCAAAACAAGAAAACCAGATGGTTCATTCCGAAACAGCACCCGAAAAACCCGGCATTCCATTTGAAGAATTTTCTAAAATGGACTTAAGAGTGGCTACGATTCTTAGTGCTGAAGCTGTTCCGAAAACAAAAAAACTTTTGAAAATTGAACTGGAGTCGGGGTTAGAAAAAACAGTAGTTGTAAGTGGAATAGCAGAGCATTATTCACCCGAAACCTTGCCTGGGAAACAAGTCCTTTACCTTGCAAACCTCGCTGAAAGAGAAATAAAAGGAATCATGTCAAAGGGTATGCTATTGCTGGCTGAGGACTCAGATGGTAAATTACATATGATGGGTCCGGATGGTAAGGTAAAACCAGGATCTCAGGTCAAATAAAGCAATATGCTATTCGGCCAACAATTAATGGAAAACCGTCAGGAAGGCAAATAAATAAATCCAGAGCGCATCCAGAAAATGCCAGTAGGTGGTACACAATTCGATGCCCAAAATGTTTTTGGAATGCACTTTAAAGCGGATGGTCTGAATGGTTACTACCAGAACAAAAATAACCGCTGAAATTACATGGACACCATGCAATCCTGTGAGGACGTACAAAAAGGATCCGGCTACATTATTCCCCGAAAAATAAACATTGATATTCACCAGGTAAACCCAGGAATACCATTGAGTTACCAAAAAAGCCAATCCGAGCAATGCCGTCAATACCATCCAACCCTTTACAGCACCAAGATTATCACGCTTGGCATTCTGAAAAGCAAGTTGGTGTGTAACGGAACTAAGCAACAAAATAGCTGTTGTAAACCAGAAAATTGGAGGCAATTCAAAATCTATCCAGTTTCCCTCTGCCTTACGAACAATATATCCAGAAGTTAAAGAGGCGAATATCATAACCACGCTAAGCAAAAAGAGCCACATGGAAAACTTTTTGGGATTCATCCCAAGAGTAGGCACAGCTTCGGAAGACTCCTGCTCCCAAATGGGTAATTTTTCCTCAATCATAACTTATCAAGAGCTAGTAAAAGTTGAACAGTAGGTAGATAAAAAAACGTAAAAAACATCAAGGCCCGTGCCGTTTTATCAGTTCTGGCCCGAAGATGAACCAAGGCAAATCCGAGGAAACAAAGCCCGGCCAGAGCAGTTACGACGGAATACCATGTGCCAACCAACTGAAGAAAAGAAGGAAAAAAGGATACCAGAACAGTTACGATGGTATACATAAAAATATAATATGCAGATGAAAAGTCCTTCTGCCTTCCAAAAGGCAGCATTCGAAATCCCGCCCTTTGATAATCCTCATCCAATACCCACGCAATTGCCCAGAAATGAGGAAATTGCCAAAAAAACTGAATAGCAAAAAGGATAAAGTAATCAAGGTGAAAAACCGGATCGGCAGCGATGCATCCTACAAGTATAGGCAATGCACCAGGGAATGCACCGACAAGGACAGAAAGGGGCGTTTTAGGTTTTAGAGGCGTATAAATAAATGTATAGAGGGCATAAGAAATCAAAGATAAAAAGGCTGCTAAACCATTAAAAAACCAGCCGATTCCGACCAACCCTACAACAAGCAAGATACCGGCAAAAACCAAAGCCTCGGAAATAGAGAGTACCCCGGAAGGAAGAGGCCTGTTCCTGGTCCGATACATTAAGGCATCCAGATCCTTTTCGATTACCTGATTACTGGCATTAGCTGCTCCGGTAATCAAAAATCCAAAAAAAGACAGTAAGAAAACATTGTTCCAGTCTATAGGAGCCTCATTTGCGTAGAGGTAGGACAAGACCGTAGACAAAACGACAAGAAGACTAAGACGCGGCTTGAGAAGTGTCCAAAATGCCTTTAAGTTAGCCATTGAGAAATTGGATGTAGTTTCAATGGCTTGCACGGGACTGCAAATAAAAATGTCGGAAATGAAGGAAAAGCCAGAACTGAGAGCACACTATACAAAAACCAAAAAGAAGGTGAAAAGGTTGCGCAAATGATGGAAAATTAAAGTAAGCCAAAATCACACCAGAAATTATCAATCCCAGGGCTAAACACAGAGGATATATCAATTGATACCAATATGAAACCGGCATAAACTTCCCAATCACCGGAATCTGTAGAATCAACAATACCAAAACCAGAAGCGAAAAACTGCGGTGGAACAAAAATATCCAGTTCAAAAAACCAGCATACAAGTGGCGGGATTCGTAAAAGTATCTATGAAATAAAGCATCTACCTGAGATCGAACCTCTGTTCCTAAAACAAACTGGATTATCAGGCAAAAAGAGGTGAGGATAAAAATAGTGAGGGCAAATGGCGATAAAGGATATGGACTAATAATAGCCGGAGGTTTATCAGAGAAGAACCAGGCCCCCAAGAGACTGAACCCAATTAAAACAGCTACGGTAAGATGAATCGAGATAACCAAAGGCTTCAGTTCGGATGAAACAACAAAGGCACCCAATATGCCTTGTCCAATCACCATAACCAGGGAGGCCAAACTAAAAATCCTTGCCGTTAATACTGGTTTTACCAATAAGCTGAGGACAGCCTGGATCAGGATTGAAAGCCCTATTACAACACCAATCAACCTGTTGATATACTCAGTCCATGTTTTGATTGGGTTGAAAATCAATTGTCCATCAAAAGAGGAAAGAGGATCATTCCAGTATTCCAATGGCACCTGAGAAATGTGTACAGGAGGAACCCATAAACCAAAACACTTTGGCCAGTCAGGGCAGCCCAGGCCAGCACCAGTACTACGCACCAGACCGCCAACCAAAACCAGGAAAACAACTAAAAAGAAGGAGGTCCTGATGGACCTCCTGTATAAATTTGACATTCGAAGAAGGTCAGGCATGTGACCTTACTTGAACCTCCTCCCCTTCTACCGGGTCCACCTCATCATCCAGATTGGATTCAGGCGTAGCAGAATATGGAACAGTTTGCATGATGAAATCTTCTGCAGCCCCTGGTTTGCTGTAATCATAGGGCCAGCGATAAACCGATGGAATTTCGCCTGGCCAGTTTCCGTGACCAGGATGAAGAGGTGTGGTCCATTCCAATGTATTGGCACGCCACGGATTTAACGGGGCACGCCTTCCTCTGAAAATGCTGTAAACGAAATTGAAAACGAAAATCAATTGAGCTCCGAAAACAATCATAGCAGCAACTGAAATAAAAGCATTCAAATCACCGAAAGTCTTAAAAGCGTCATAACTGGTGAAAGAATAATACCTTCTGGGGAAACCTGCAATTCCAATGTAATGCATTGGAAAAAAGATACAATATACGCCTACGAAAGTGAGCCAGAAGTGAATATACCCAAGTTTCTCATTAAGCATCCGTCCGAACATTTTAGGGAACCAATGATAGACGCCTGCAACCATGCCAAAGAAAGAGGCGGCTCCCATAACAAGGTGAAAGTGTGCGACAACAAAATAAGTATCGTGCAACTGAATGTCAATGGCTGAATTCCCCAAAGCAATACCTGTTACACCACCAGAAATAAACATGGATACCAGTCCTATGGAAAACAACATTCCTGGTGTAAAAACTATATTTCCTCTCCAAAGAGTTGTGATATAGTTAAATGCTTTAACAGCGGATGGAATAGCGATAATCAGCGTCAAAAACATGAAAATCGATCCCAAAAACGGATTCATGCCTGTCACAAACATATGGTGCGCCCATACGATGAACGACAATAGCGTGATAGCCATTATCGAACCAATCATTGCCTTGTAACCAAAAATTGGTTTACGTGAATTAACTGCAATAATTTCTGAAGTAATTCCCAGGGCTGGCAACAATACAATATACACCTCAGGGTGTCCCAGAAACCAGAATAGATGCTGAAACAATATAGGACTTCCTCCCATGTTTGGAAGCGCTTCCCCGTTGATGTAAATCTCAGAAAGGTAAAAACTGGTTCCGAGGCTACGGTCAAAAATTAGTAATAAGGCAGCAGAAAAAAGGACAGGAAAAGAAAGAATACCAATAATTGCTGTGAAAAAGAAGGCCCAAATGGTCAGAGGCATTCTTGTGAAAGTCATCCCCTTGGTCCGCATGTTAATAACGGTGGAAACGTAGTTGATACTTCCAAGCAAGGAGGAAACAATGAACAATGCCATTGCAACAAGCCACATCGTCATTCCGGATCCAGATCCAGGTGAAGCTTGTGGAACTGCACTAAGTGGAGGATAAATAACCCAACCCCCTGAAGCTGGTCCTGTCTCAATAAACAAAGACCAAAGCATTATCACAGAGCTCGCAAAAAAGAACCAATAAGAAAGCATGTTCAGAAATCCTGAAGCCATATCTCTTGCGCCGATCTGGAGAGGAATCAGGAAGTTTGAAAATGTACCACTAAGACCTGCAGTTAAAACAAAGAAAACCATTATTGTTCCGTGCATGGTCACCATAGCAAGATAGAACTCAGGATTTAACTTCCCGTCTTCAATCCAACCGCCGAGGATCGGTTTGAGAAACGACATATCCATGTCAGGGAAGCCAAGCTGAAGACGGAACAACGAAGACAATAAGCCACCAATTAGCGCCCAAAACATCCCTGAAATCAGGAATTGCTTTGCGATAACCTTGTGGTCCTGTGAAAAAATGTATTTGGTGAGAAAAGTTCCTTCCTCATGATGATCATCATGGTGATCATGTCCATGATCATGTGCATGTACGGCATGACCTTGAGCTTGTATTTCGAGACTTTCCATACTAAAATTATTTTCGAATTACCAATGAACTGTTAACAGACCTGAGGGCAGCAAGGCCGGTAGAACGTTTGTTATCCAAAACTGATTGTTCTGCCATAGCCCGGAGTTTTTCGGGCACCTTCTTTAAATAATCAGGATTTTTTGCAAGAAATGATTGTTGGGTTTTAAACCATGCTTCATATTCGTCCTGCTCATGAACTACAAGTGGAATACGCATTCCAAAGTGGCCGCGACCACAGACTTCAGTACAGGCAATCTCATATGTGAAATCAGGGTTGCCGGTAATATTTTTCATTTCAGAAGTTGTTTTGGTTGGAGTAAACCAAAATTTCGTGGGCATACCTGGAACGGCATCCATTTTTAAACGAAAGTGGGGAGCGAAAACCGAATGGAGTACATCCCTTGCTCTGATTTTAAACAGAATTGGTTTGTTCACAGGTATATGAACCTCTCCAGCCATGAAATCATCGAAAGCATCCTTATCCGCGAAATCAATACCGACGGAATTTAAGTCATCAATCTTGCGATAATTGTGCTTGCCTAAAGAAAGATCCTGTCCAGGGTAGCGAACCATCCAGTTGAATTGCTTTCCGGTTATTTCGACTACGACTGAATTTGAAGGTGCATCCTTGGTAATATCACTCCACACTTTCCAACCGCTGAATACGAGCAGTGTCAAAACAATAGCAGGGATAATTGTCCAGATAAATTCAAGCCTATGGTTAACCGGATAAAAAAGGGCTTTTCGATTTTCCTTGAATTGATAAACATAGGGAAAAAAGAAAAGAAGAACATGGGTAGCAACAAATACAATTGAAATAACCCCCATGGTAATCCAAAATAATTCATCTGTCCGAACGCCATGTTCAGAAGCGGAATCTGGAAGAAAGTATTTCCGTGAAGAAACAAAACTCCAGATAAACCCTACCAGACCAAGAACGAAAAAGACAGGAAATAAGAGACCATTAATCTGGTTACTCAAACCGGCTCTACGATCGCCTGACTTGGTAAATATGTCAATAAGTACCTGCGCCCGAACCAGAAGTCCGATGACGACAAAAAGAAGAATTAGTGCTGCGACAATGAGATAAAACATGGAACGAATTTAAATATCGTGATGCAAAGATTCTTGTAACATGGGATGGTTTTTGGCCAGGAGGCCAACCTTCGACAATTGAGTGCTGATCACAAAAATGAAAGCCGAAGCAAAGATGGTTAATGTCCCAAACTCAAGGAAACCAAAACCGCTTGTTCCTTTGGTTACCCCGGGCATAATCATAAGGTAAAAATCCAACCAGTGTCCTATGAGCAACCCAATCGCGGCAATTTTCAACATGATGGTTTGTCTTTTCGCATCTCTTGTCATTAAAAACAGGAAGGGGAAAAAAAAGTTTATGATCAAATTAAAAAAGAACAGCCCCCGGTAGTGTCCATCGAAAAGATGCATACGCTCTTTAAAATAAATGATCTCTTCAGGGATATTGGCATAATAGATCAATAAAAACTGAGAGACCCAGAGATAAGTCCAAAAGACAGAGAAAGCGAACATGAATTTTCCAAGATCATGCAGGTGGCTTTGATTCACAAATGGCAACAAACCTTTGTCTTTCAATAGCAAGACAGTAAGGGTTACTGTTGCAAGGCCCGAAACCCACCAACTGGCAAAATGGTACCAACCGAACAAGGTACTGAACCAATGAGGGTTAATGGACATTGTCCAATCCCAGGCAACCATGGAAGTGGAAACACCAAAAATAATAAGGAAAACAGCTGAAAGATTAATGGACTTGTTGTAATAATTCAAACCTCCTTCGAGATCTTCCTTCATGGAGTAGGATCTGATAACCCTCCAGATTACATACCAAAGGCTAAAAAACAACACCATCCTGCCCAAAAAGAACGGTGTATTTAAGAAAGAACTTTTTCCCTGAAGGATTTTATCATGAGCGACCACATCAGCATGTGTCCAATGAAATATCTCATGTCCACCCAACAGAAAAGTAACCAACATGGCTACAAAGGTAAATGGAAGAAAAGAGCCAAATGTTTCAGGAATTCGTTTAATGGAAACAGACCACCCCGCCCAGGCTACGTATTGAACAGCAATGAAAAATATTCCAATGAGGGAAATACCAGTAAAAAACACAGAATTTTGCCAGAGGACAGCAAATACGCGGGCCTTCCAATCTGGAGTAGCATGCCCTCCGCCATGGCCACCGTGTCCGGCAGAGCCTACCGAGGCTGTGGCATGTTCAGCTCCATGACCTCCTCCCATTGGATCAAAAATGAGCCAGAGAAGTCCTACTACGAACATAACCACTCCTGCAAAAAGCCAGGTCAATACCCGACGTTTCGCCTGAGGAGTGAATTCATAACGTTCGTCCAGATTAAAATGAGGTGTGCTATGAGATCCCATCGTACCTATTGTGCTGCGTTTCCAAGAGATTTTACAAAATGAACAATTTTCCAACGTTCATCAGGGTTAACCTGTGAACCATGGGGCCACATCCTCCCCTTTCCATGGGTAATGACATGATAAATATGGCCTTCGGTCACGACCTTAGCCTTTGCAACCAGGTTAGCAACCCCTTTATACTGATCTGCGACTTTTCCATCGCCAGCTCCTCCTTCACCGTGACAAGCCTGGCAGTATCTGCTGTACAAAACCTTTCCTTCTTCCACAACCTGTGGACTAAGGGAAATTGGATTTACAAGTACACGGGCAGCATAATCAAGGGAGTCGGCAGGAATATTGTATTGAAAGATTTCCTTCGCCAGATCACCCTTTTTCATTCCCGTGTAGTGCTTTCTGGAAATGGTATTGGGCGCCGGCATCCGAAGATTTTGCCCATTTGGGTTTACCTGAATGGTATTAAAAAATTCGCTATTGGTATCCAGAACCTGAGAATAAGGCTCAAAAGCAATGGCATGTGCCATTTGAGGAGCATACTCCAAACCCGGATCGTTGGGGTTTTTGCTGCAGCTAAAAAAGATTCCGGTTAAGGCTGAAACAAAAAGGAAAGAAAATAACTTCATATCAATGTTTCTCGACAATGTCTTTTTGGTTCACCTCTGAGGCTCCAGAGGCTTTTATCATTTCAGTCAATTGTTCTGGAGTAAGTCCCTTATTTTTTTCGAGATCGAAAACAAGAATGAACTTGTCGTCACTACTCCTGGGATCGAAAACCGTTTTTTGAGATCCTGGCCCGAGACCGGAGGCCAACAGAAAGGTTCCAACCATTCCTAAGGCTGCAAACAAGACTGTCAGTTCAAAACTAACCGGAATAAATGAAGGAAAGGCCAGATGCGGCTTTCCACCAATGTTCATTGGCCAATCGAACCCCAAAGTGGCGATCTGAAGGGTCAACGCACAGGTGGTACCTGTTGCACCAAAGATAAAGGCCGCCTGAGGAAGCCTGCTCCTTTTTATTCCAAGAGCCGGATCAATTCCATGCACTGGAAATGGAGTAAAGGCTTCAAGAATTTTGGCCCCCTTTTCGCGAAGTGCCGGAATAGCTTTTAACAAGACGTCGTCATCATCAAAAACGCCAACCAAATAACTTTTTACTTCTGACATGATTTCGAATTAATTCTGCGATACAGATTGATCTGATGAAACCTGGGTCTTCCCTGTTGCCTTGCCGGTTTGAACATCTCCGGAGGACTTTAGAACAGCTTTTACCTCAGCCATATTAATCACCGGTAAAAACTTGGAGAATAATAAAAAGAGTGTGAAGAACAGACCGAATGAATTTGCGTAATCGCCAATATCAAACCAGGTTGGGGTAAAATATGCCCAACTGGAAGGCAAATAGTCTCTGTGCAAAGATGTAACGATGATAACAAACCGTTCGAACCACATACCTATGTTAACAACGATAGACAATACAAATGTTGCCATGATGCTTCGACGAACAGACCGGAACCAAAACAACTGAGGTGATACCACATTACAAGTCATCATAGCCCAGTATGACCACCAATATGGTCCTGTAGCCCTGTTGATAAATGCGTATCCCTCGTACTCAACGCCACTGTACCAGGCAATGAAAAACTCTGTGATGTAAGCAACTCCGACGATTGAACCGGTTAGTGTAATAACCTTATTCATCGATTCTATGTGCGCCAGGGTTATATAGTCTTCCATGTGAAAGACCTTGCGGGTAATCAACATCAACGTGAGCACCATCGCAAAGCCTGAAAAGATTGCTCCTGCTACGAAATATGGTGGGAAGATGGTGGTGTGCCAGCCTGGAATAACCGAGGTAGCAAAGTCGAAACTTACAATGGTGTGCACTGAAAGAACCAATGGTGTTGACAATCCGGCCAATACAAGAGATACTGCTTCAAACCGCGACCAATCTTTTGCAGAACCATTCCAGCCAAAGGCCATAATACC